>CAZCNZ010000138.1:0-10910 GCA_964500245.1 uncultured Thermoplasmatales archaeon
ACAGGATCCGTGACCCCTCCGGGGTAATCCGGACGGGCAGGCGCGTCATCGGCGACAGGGCCTCCGCTATTTGATGGCTCCGTTCCGGCGGGTGGAGGATGAGCAGGAATCCGCCCCCACCGGCCCCGGTAATCTTCCCGCCGTACGCTCCGGCCGCCTTCGCCGCCGCGTACTGCTGGTCGATGACGTCGTTCGTGATCCCCTTCGAAAGCCCGCGTTTGAGCTGCCATCCTTCGTCGAGAACGCCGCCGAGCCGCGCCCAGTCCTTCTGGACGACCGCGTCGCGGGCCTCCTTCGCGAGGTCCCGGATCCGGAGCAGGGAATCCTTGTTCTCCGACGTCCGGGCGTTCTGCTCGACGAGGATCCCCTGGGCCTTGCGAGTGACGCCGGTGTAGAACAGGGAGAGGTGGTCCGAGAGGTCGAGCCGGTCCACGGTCGAGAGGGGGATCGGCGAGGCCCGGACCGTGTCGTCGGCGTGGAAATCGAAGTACTCGAGCCCGCCGAACGCCGCGATGTACTGGTCCTGCTTCCCGAGCGTACCGCCCAGGCGCTCGATCTCGATCCGGCACGCCTCCTCCGCGAGTTCCGCCGGGTCCTTGAGGACGCCACGGTAGGCGTAGAGGGCGTTCAGAAGCCCGACCGTGAGGCTCGACGACGAACCGAGCCCGGTCCCCTCGGCCGGGATATCGGCGATCGTGTGCACCTCGAGCGAATCGTGCACGCCGGTGAGGCGCATCGCCTCCCGGACGAGTCCATGCTGGAGCTCCTCGAGGTGGTCGACGTTCTCCGTTCGGGAGTACGCGACGCGGATCGACTTGTCGAACTTCTCGTTCACGAGAACGTGGATGTACCGGTCGATCGCCGCGCTCGTCACGGCCCCGCCGCCGTACGCCCGGTAAAAACCAGGGAGGTCAGTGCCTCCCCCGGCGAAGCTGATGCGGAGCGGGGTCCGCGTGATGATCATGGTTCCCCGTAGCCGCGACGAGGCCACTTATGCGTTTGGGGGCCCGCCACCCGCATCGGGGGCCGGGGAGGCCGGCGGTCGGCGCGGGGGCGTCGCGCTCCGCGACCAACGAGCCCGCCGCCCGTAGAACGCCCGGGTCGTGGCCGCGAGATCCCCCACCGGGGCGAGCCCGGGGAGGACCTTCGCGAAAGAGGTCGCCCGACGGTCGAGGACGATCGCGATCCCACGGTCGTTCTCCGAGCGGATCATCCGGCCGCAGGCCTGGAGAATCGCCCGCTGCGCAGGCGCTTCCACCGTGTACTCCCACCCCTTCCCCGTGGCCGCGTCGAGGTAGGTTCGCAGCGCCTCGCGCTTCGCGCTCGGGCGGGGGTACGGGATGCCGACCATGACCACCGCTTCCAGCTCCTCGTCCGGGTAGTCGATTCCCTCGGAGAGTCGACCGCCGGCGACGCCGAGGAGCACCGTCCCTTCGGGGTCCTTCTTCCACCCCTCGATCGACCGCCAGAGGTCGCCCATCGGGACGCGGCTGTACTCGATGAACACGTTGCCCGGAAGCTGCGACTGGAGCCCGGCCTCGAGCACCTTCTGGAGGAGGTCGAAGCTCGGGAAGAACACCGCCGTCTTCACCGGCAGCGTCTCGAGCACTTCCACCAGCCGGTCGGCGAGCCGGGCGATCGCGTGTGGGTCGTTGCGGATCTCCTCGAAGCGCGTCGTCACGCTCGGGTCGTAGAGGAACTTCCGGTTCTCCGCCGGGAAGAACGACGGGACGTCGAGCAGGTGCGCTTTCTCCCCGATCCCGAGCGAATCGCGGTACTCGGCGAGGGGGGAGAGCGTGCCGGAAAGATGCACGGAGAGGTGGCAATCGAGGATCGGATGGGCCGGCGCGCTCGCATCGAGGGCGAACGCTTCGAGGGCCGGCCTCGGTGTGCGGGTGGCGACCTTCACGTACGTTGGGGAATCGAGCTGGGGCCAGGAGAGCAGCGTGAGCGCGACCGTGTGGACCCAGGACCGCGGGAGATGGCGCTCGCGTCGTCGCTCGTCCCGGAGGTTCTCTCCCCACGTCGCGAGGGCGCCGAGCCAGGTGTCGAGACGATGGGAGGTGCCGCCGAGGGCGGTGAGCAGCGAATCCTCGAAGACGTTCGGCGGGAGCACCGCATCCTCGTCCCGCACGAGCGAGTGGACGAGCTCCTCGACCGCCGCCACCACGATGTCGAAGAATCGGCTCGCGCTCGGTCCGTCCGGGAGCTGGAAATCCCCGCGCTCGGCGAGCTCGGCCCTGGCCCGGCGGACGGACTCGAGTGGCAGGGCGACCGTCGTGAGGTCACGAAGGTGGTTCGGGAGGTTGTGGGCCTCGTCCACCACGAGGTCGACCCGCTCCGGGCCGACGCCCATCCACTGGAGGAGCGAGCGGCGAATGTGAGGGTGGAAGAAGAACGCGTACGGCGCGGTGATCAGACGGGCGTGCGGCACGAGTTTCTTCGAGAGCTCGTACGGGCAGAGGTTCTCCTCCCGCGTGTACGCCTCGAACTCGTGCGGGAGCGGCAGCTTCGATTGGAACCGCTCGACGAGCGCGTCCAGGTCCGACTGGACCACGCGAGCGTAGTACGGACAGCCATCGAGGTCGGTGAGGTCGATCTCCCCTCCTTCGGGAAGCTCGGGCGGCGGAGCGAGCGGTGCCTCCCCCTGGAGCATTCGGTCGGTCGCTCGCTTTCGGTCGGCGCAGAGTTTGCCGTGTTCCTCGGCGGTCGCGCCCTTCACCTCGGCGACGTTCTCCAGAAGGAAGCACCGGCGGGCACGGCCCTGAAGGCCGACCGCTAGGAGCGGCTTATCGAGGCGGTGAGCGATCGCACGGGTCTCCTGGAGGACCTGGACCTCTTGGGCATGGGTCCGTACGAGGTAGAGGACCTTGTGGTCGGCATGGACCGCATGTTCGAGGAGCGGAGCGAGAGTGGCGACGGTCTTGCCGCTCCCGGTCGGAGCGTTGACCAGGAGGGCCCCGCCGCGCTGGACGACGGCCGCGACCTCGCGCAGAATCGCTTCCTGGCCCGGCCTCGGGCGATAGGGGAACAGGAGCGGTATCTCGGGCGCGGACGTGGCGGCGGACGTGAACGGCCCTCCTGCACTGGCGAGCGAACGATGGGGGTTTTAAGCTGCGCTTTGACAGGCACCGAAATGGGCGGTGCGAGCCCCTCCGACGGGGGCGAACGCGCCCGAACGGCTGGGCGGAAATACCCCGCGCGAGCTCCGCTCACCCGTAGGAGTAACGGACCCCGTACGGCCCTCGCGGCATCGTCCACGTGACCGACCCTTGGTCGCAGGCGATGTCGCACGCCCCGCACTCGACGCAGTCCTCGTAGCGGAAGACGAGGCGGCCCTCGATCCGCTCGTAGCACTGGGCGGGGCAGACGAACGTGCAATTCGAGTGCGGGCAACGGGCGCAGATCTCCGGCTTCACGGTGATGTGGGCGTGGTCTGCCGAGTCGGTGGTCGTCCTCAGCGTGCCGAGGCGACGCTTGATGTCCACAAACTCGACCGCCCCTGAGGCGCTCACCGGGACCGCTGCTGCCATAGCGCTCTCCCTTCCCCCCTTTACTTCGGCAGTTTGGCGAGGATCTCGAGGTCAGCGCGGACCGCCGCCACGCTGGCTCGGAACGCCTCCTGTTCCGCCGGCAGGAGCTCCACCTCGACGACGCGTTCCACACCCTGTCGGCCAAGGATCGCCGGGACCCCGATGTAGACGCCCTTCTCACCGAACTCTCCCGTCAGGTGCGCTGCCACCGGAAGGAGGCGGTGCTCGTCGTGGGCTACCGCGGCCACGAGCTCGGCCTGGCTCGCCGTCGGGGCGTAGAAGGCGCTACCGGTCTTGAGGAGGTTCACGATCTCCGCGCCGCCCTGCTTCGTCCGGGTCACGATCGCCGCCAGTCGGTCGGCGGGGAGAAGTTTCGTGAGCGGTACCCCCGACACGCTGGTCAGGGAAAGGAGGGGCACCATCGTGTCCCCGTGCGTCCCGAGCACGAAGCCAGTAACGTCCCGGGGCGCGACGTGAAGGGCCTCGGCGACGAACGTGCGGAACCGGGCCGTGTCGAGCGTTCCCGACTCCCCGAACACCCGGACGGGAGGAAGGCCGCTCACTTCCCGGAAGTAGTAGGTCATCACATCGACCGGGTTCGTCACCACGAGCACGATCGCGTTCGGGGCGTGGAGCTTGACCGCCTCCGCGTGGCCCTTGACGATCCCGGCGTTCTTCTCGAGCAGGTCGGAGCGGCTCATCCCCGGTTTGCGGGCGAGCCCGGCGGTCTCGACGACCACGTCCGCTCCCTTCATCACGTCGAGGGCCGTTGCCCCCGTGACCCGGGTCGAGAAGCCGAGGATCGGGGCGGACTGCTGGATATCGAGCGCCTTTCCCTGGGGGAGGCCGTCGATGATGTCGACCAGCACGACCTCGCGGGCGACGTCCATCTCGGCGAGCCGCTGGGCGAGCGACCCTCCGATGTTCCCGGCGCCCAGGACCACGACCTTGCCGAGTGCGCTCATTCCGCGGTTCCCTTCCGGCGCACCCAGTCGCCTCCGGGCTTAAACATCAGCGCCCCGAGCGCCACTCCCATCCTCCGAAAGGTTGATTCGCGGGCTCCCCCGTCCGCCCCCCATCGATGGTGGACGTCGATTCAATCCTGCTGAGCGTGCAAGAGCGGGACAAGTGGCGCCGTCGGGCGGAGGTCCTGGAAAGCGCCCTCCGCGACGTGCGCGAGCACCGCCGCCGGCTCGAGACCCGCCTGCGTCGGGTCAAGAAGGAACTGGCCCGCCTTGCCATCGCCATGGACGCGGTGCTCGACCATCGGGCCCGGACGAATGTCCGGACGGAAGTGACCTACCATGTCTCGGGCTCGCCCCCTTACCAGTAGGCAAGAACAGCTGATCTCGACCCAGCAGCGGCTGGAGTCCGAGATCGGCCAGCTCCGTCGCGAGGAGGAATACCTCCTCTTGAAGGTCCGCCAGGCGCAGGAACAGGCGCGGTACTACGAGGGACTCCTCACCCTTCTCCGACGCGACTTCGGGAACGCCCCCGGCCTCACCGACCTGATGCGTCGTCTCGTGTGACGTTCGAGCCTCCGTGAAGATCCTGGTCGTGGGCGCCGGGGCCATTGGGAGCCTCCTCGGGGCCTTGCTCCAGGAGGGGGGCCTCTCGGTCCATCTGACCGCCCGGCCCGACCACGTCGCGGCCATTCAGGCCCGCGGGTTGCGGGTCTCGGGGGCCCATGAACGGGTCGTCCGCCTCGACGTGTCCTCGGAGATCCCCTCGGGGCTCGCGGTCGACGCCGTGCTCGTGACGACCAAGACCTACGGTCTTGCGAGCGCGGCCACTTCCCTGGCCCGCGCCCTCCCCCCCCGGCCCGTGCTGTTCCTTCAGAACGGACTCGGAATCCTCCCCCTCGCCCAAGAAGCCCTCCGAAAAGGGGGGTGGACGGACCCCGCGCCGTACACCGTCCGCGGGGTGAACTCGATCCCTGCGACCTGGGTCGGCCCCGGAGAGGTCCGCGAGACCGGCGCGGGCGAGGTCCTGATCCCGGTACCGGGGGAGGCGGGCCCGTCGGCGGGGGCCGCGCGCCTCTTCCGAATGTTGCTCGAGGGCGCGAAATTGCCGGTCGAGGCGGTCCCCGAGTTCGAACGCGAGGTCTGGCGGAAGGCGCTCGTCAACGCGGCGGTGAACCCGGTCACCGCGGTCCATGGGGTCCCGAACGGAGAACTCCTTCACGAGCCGTATCGCCTCGAGGCGCTCGCCCTGCTCGGGGAAGCGCTCGCGGTCGCGCGCGCGGCCGGGTTCGGGTTTACGAGCGAAGAGGTGACGCGCGACTTCGAGCGGATCGTGCGGGCGACGGCGGCGAACCGCTCGAGCATGCTCCAGGACCTCGACCGCGGGCGGCCGACAGAGATCGACGCGATCTCCGGTGAGATCCTTCGCGAGGCCGCGGGCTACGGCCTCGACCTCCCCGCGACTCGCGCGATCGTGGCCCGGGTGACCGCCCTCTCCTCCCGGGCGCGTGCCGGGCCACAACCCTCATAGTGCCCGGGCCATCGCTTCCTCCCGATGGTCGAAAAGCGCGGCCTCTCCTCGGCTCCGGTCCACGGACGACGGGTCCTGGTGCGCGTCGATTTCAACGTCCCCCTGGACGCGAACGGACGGATCGCGGACGACCGCCGAATCCAGGAGGCCATGCCGACCCTCAACCACCTGCGGGCGACCGGAGCCCGGACGATCCTCCTGTCCCACCTCGGCCGTCCCGACGGCAAAAGGGACCCCCGGCTGTCGCTCCGCCCCGTGGCGCACCACCTGAGCGAACTCCTGGGCCAGCCGGTCTCGTTTGCAGAAGATATCGTCGGGTCGCGGCCGCTCGAGCTCGCGACCAAGCTCGGCAACGGTGAGTTCCTGATGCTCGAGAACCTTCGGTTCCATCCCGGAGAGGAAGCGAACGACCCCGGCTTCGCGACGCAGCTCGCGAACCTCGGTCAGGTGTTCGTGGAGGATGCGTTCGGGACCGTCCACCGGGCCCACGCGTCGACGGTGGGGGTCCCGCAACGGCTCCCCTCGTTCGCGGGACTCCTCGTCGAGCGAGAGGTCCGGGAACTCTCGAAGCTCGTGGAGGCCCCGGTCCGCCCCTACGTGGTGCTCGTCGGGGGCGCCAAGGTCGCCGACAAGCTCCCGCTGCTCACGAGCTTCCTCGGTCGGGCCGATGCCCTCCTCATCGGCGGAGCGCTCGCGTTCCCGTTCCTCCATGCCCAGAACGCCCGGCTCGGCGCGACCCCGGTCGAGGGAGGACTCGCGGAGGCGGTCGCGGCGTTCTTCGCGCGGGCCAAGGAGGCGGGCACCGAGGTCGTGCTGCCCACCGACCTCGTCGCGGAACGGCCCGGGACCTCGGAGACCATGGCCTACCACGTCGGCCACCTCCCCCCGGGGGCGGTCGCCCGCGACATCGGACCCGAGACCCGGGAACGGTTCTCGACGGTGATCGGCGGCTCGCACACCGTCTTCTGGAACGGACCGCTCGGACTCGCCGAGGACACCCGCTTCGCTTCCGGCACCCGCGAAGTGCTCCTTCGCCTCGGGGAGACCCTGGGGTATCACGTGGCGGCCGGGGGCGACTCGGCGCGCGTCGCGCAGGACCTGGGCGTCGCCGGGAGCTTCCAGTTCATCTCGACCGGCGGCGGTGCGGCGCTCGAGTTCGTCGAGGGGATCGAACTCCCCGGCCTCGCCGTTCTGCCGAACGCCTAGCGCCACCCACCCACGGGGGCGGAGCGGACTCCGGGTCCAGGGTCGCCACAAGATACCTCAGATAGGCGCCCCCGACCCGGGGGACGTCGAGCTCGGCGACCTCCGGCACGTCGTACGGGTGGTTCACCTCGAGGTAGCGGAAGAGCGCGCCGACGCGCTTCGGTACGGTCTTGAACAGAACGAGCACCTCGTCCGCGGACTCCTTGCGGTCCTTCCACCAGTAGCGGGAATGCGTGTCGACGATGTTGGCGCAGGCGGCGAGTCGCGCCGCCAGAACGGCGTCGACTGCCCGAAGCGCCGCCTCGCGCGACGGGAACGTGGTGACCACGATCCGCATCGGACCCATCGACCGGGCGGGCTCGACCGGGAACGGGCTCACGACTCGGACCCTCCGACCGTCGGTCGCCCCGCCGAGAAGTCGAGCGTGACCAGCGCGAGGCTCTGGAGGTCCACGACCGCCGCTCGGGCCGGTACGGGGGAGATGTTCCGCATCCTCTGGTACTCGGTCTCGGCCTGCCAGGTCGAGGCGTTGAGAAGGAGGACGTTGCGGTACCGCTCGACCCCATAGGTGTGGGCGTGGCCGGTGACAAGGATGTCGGGTGCGGGGTCGATGACGAGACCGTCGCGCGGGAGCGGCGCGAGCGGCGTGCGGTCCCCGTAGATCGGAGCGAGGTGGCGCATCTCGAGCATCCGCCGCATCACCTCCGTCGGTCGTGCGTACGACGCCTTCGGTATCGCCGGGATCAGGTCGTCGAAGCTGCGTCCGTGGTACGCCTCGACCACGACCCCCGAGAGCGCGAACGTGGACGGGTTCGCGAGCGCGTGGACGTTCGGGGGCAGGAGGAACGCGAGGTTCGCCGGCAGGGCAGGCTGGGGCTCCGCCGGGGAGACCGCGTCGTGGTTCCCCGGAATTGCGACGATCGTGAGGCGGTCGGGCATCTCGGAAAGGCGCCGACCGACCTCGGCGTACTGCTCGACGACGTCGAGGATCGCGAGGTCGCGCTCCTGTCGCGGGTAGACGCCGATCCCGTCCACCAGGTCGCCCGCGATAACGACGTAGTCGATCGACGCTGCGAGTTCGGGGTACGGACCGCGACCGCGGAGGAATTCGATGAGGTGGGCCCAGCTCTCGCTCAAGAACGACCGGCTCCCAACGTGGAGGTCCGAGAGGAAGATCGCCCGACGCGCCGTAGAGGACCGGCCCATCGCGCGGGTGGACGGAACATCGGGACGCTCGACGTGAGCGACCCGAGGGATGCGCCCTGGTTCCTTGCCGAACGCGAGCTTCAGGCCGACCACCTCGTCGGGAAGGAACGGCTCTCGGGCGCCGGGCGAATCCTTCGGCACGAGCGCCTCGAGCGACCCGCTCTCGTCGTCGACGGTGACGATCACGTGGTGGCGCTGCGGCGTCTCCCGGACCCCACTCACCATCCCGATGACCGACGCGGTTCCCTCCGACGCTCGGAGCTCACGGATCGGTCGAAGGTTCGGAAGTTCCGGTCGTCCCCGGAGCATGCGGGCGAGCGCGCGGTACCGGGACTGGAAGAGCGCACCGTAGGCGGCGACCGGAACGGTGGCCACCGGCGGTCCTGAGAATCCCTCGTTCAGGAGCTCGAACGGCTGGGCCGGCCGACGGGCATTCGCGTTCGGAGCAAGCCCCGCGACGGAGACCTCGGGCCGGGGCGGCGGGGATTGGCGACGGACAAGCGCCGCCTCCACCATCTCTCGGGTGACGAACGGTGAGCCCTCGCCCGCCCGGGCGATGAGCTCGCGCGAGAGGGCGAGCGGCTGGCGGTCGGCGAGGAGGAGTTGGAGCGCGTCGGCTTCGAGGAGCTTGTGGTGTTCCCCGAAGTAGGCAACCAAGTGCTCGCGGAGCGCTCCCGCCACGTACGATCCTGGCCGACCCTTCGAGGTTCCAGGACACTCGAAGGGATGGGCTCACCCGCGGAGCAGCCCCATCTTATTTCAAGACTCGGGCGCGGGACCGGCTTCCGGACGATGCCGGGAGCGTGCGGGCGGAGCTCGACCGAGCTAGCGGTACGACTCCTTCGCGTAGGAGGCGCCTTTCGGGTACTTCTCCTTCAGGTGGGCGACGAGCGCCTCGGGCGAGCGCGCGAGGTGCGCCGAGTACCATTCCACGACCACGTCCTTCAGCACCTTGTGGAGGTCGCTCACGTGGACCGAGTCCTCGGCACTATCGTAGAGGACCGCCTGGCTCATCATCCGCATCCAGCCGGAGTAGCGGTGGTAGCTCTCCCGTCGCACCACTCGAAGATCCCGCGAAGATGCGACTCCCCCTCCGGGTTCCGGTAGTACCAGAAGCGGAGCGTGAACCCGACCCAGCCGGTCGCCCGGTCGGCGAGCTCGACGGTCTTGACGGCCCCGAAGTCGAAGTTCTCCTTGAACGTCCAGTTCGTGGGGTACTCCGTGAACGTGGCGAAGAGGGTCTGCGAAGGGTCGATGGTGAGGTGGACCGAGACCTCCTCGAACTGGTTGTGGACCTCCCAGAGGTCCTGGAGCAGGCGCCGGTTGATCTCCGCCCGGTGCGTGAGGTCCTCCCCCGTTTGCGCGCTCGCTGCCTCTTGGGTCTTCGTCAGTTCGCTCTTCAGCGAGGACACAAAGTCATCGTCCGCGAGCGGAGGTTCCGGAGCGGGCGTCCCGGGTTCCGGGACGACTTCCACTTTGCGCACGTTCTTGCGAGGCATGTGAGGTATCTCCGAGGTCGCGTAGAGGAGGCCGATATAAAGACTGTTAGCATCCACCGGCGCCGGGCCTCCGCCGGTGGACGGCCGAGCGACGGGACCCGGAGCGCGGAGGGGTCCGCTTAAATACCGCGCCCGGCTCCACAACGTTGGAAAGCACCCCTCCGGGGACGAATGGAGGAAACCTCCGGTCGTCGCCAGGAGATCCGGAATCACGACTCATGTTCCGCCCACGGTCTTGTCGTAATCTCCGCGCATCGTCCGGCGACCCGGGGACCCTTTAGTTCGTCCTCGGAGGAGGCACCCGCCTTGCGGGTCGCTTTCCACTCTGAGGAGAATCGAACATGACCAACGACCCTAACGCCGCGAAATACCAGATCCGAGCCCGCATTGCCGCCGAGGGCGTCATCGACAAGCCCGACGTCGTCGGCGCGGTGTTCGGACAGACCGAAGGCCTGCTCGGCGACGAGCTCGACCTCCGCGACCTCCAGAAGTCCGGACGCATCGGACGGATCGAGGTCGAGATCGACAGCCGCAAAGGCAAGAGCGAAAGCGAGATCCTGATCCCGTCGTCCCTCGACCAGGTCGAGACGGCGATCCTCGCCTCGGGGCTCGAGACCGTCGACCGCATCGGCCCGTGCCGGGCGAAGATCGAGGTCGTCAGCGTCGAGGACATCCGGATCTCGAAGCGCCAGAAGGTGGTCGAACGCGCGAAGGAGATCCTCGCCCACCTCCAGGAGGAATCGAAGGGGGTCGGGCTCGACCTCACCGAGGCCGTCCGCAAGGCGGTCCAGGTCGAGGAGATCACGACCTACGGCCCGGAGCACCTGCCGAGCGGGCCGAACATCGACCAGGCGGACGCCCTCATCGTTGTCGAGGGCCGCTCGGACGTGCTGAACCTCTTGCGCTGCGGGATCAAGAACGTCATCGCGGTCGAGGGGACGAGCGTCCCGCAGACCGTGAAGGACCTCTCGCG
>CAZCNZ010000139.1:0-4129 GCA_964500245.1 uncultured Thermoplasmatales archaeon
CTGGTGGACCGTGCGCGGTGGCTTTTTCGCCTTATCCAAGATGCCCAACATTAGGGACATCGATGGTCAGTTCAAGCAGTTCGGGTGGGTTGCCGAATTTGAAGAGCGCCACCAAATCCACGGCAAGGCCGGAAAGCTCAATGTCTTGGGATTTGATAACCGGGGGCGCATGGGCAACTACGATGCGGCCGTCGCACTGGGCCAGGCAACGGGAGAAATTCCTAACACCGCATTGGTGCGCCGGTTTGCGGCGCGCCCTGGCGCGGCGCTTAACCTGGAGCAAGAGCTCGGAGCGGACTTGGGGGCATTTGCGCGCGTGAGCGCCAACGACGGCAGCAAAGAGGCTTTTGATTTCACCGAAATCAACAAATCCCTGGCCGTTGGTCTGTCCCTGCAAGGCGATCGCTGGGGCAGAGCTGACGATACCGTTGGCCTGGCCGGCGTCATCGACCGACTATCGAGCGCCGCGCGGACGTACTTCGCCGACGGCGGTATGGGAATTTTAATCGGCGATGGACGGCTGAACTATGGTTATGAACAGGTCATGGAGGGCTACTATGCGTACCACGTATTCGAACACTTCACGATGACCGGCGATTACCAATTCATCGTTAACCCGGCATACAACCGCGACCGTGGACCGGTGTCGGTGATCGGGCTACGCCTGCACGCGGAGTTTTAAAGGCAACTCTGCCGCGGCAACGCGCTGTGAATTCAGTGCACACGCTTTTGCCCCGTGCAGAAAACGTTTCTCATCCTATTGGATCGATGCTCATAGAACGGATCGCTCCAGCCGACTCGGTATCGCTACCGCATATCATCTTTTTTCGGTGCTGTCTTGGCGCAAGGCGGCAGAATTCGTTGAAAGCGCCAAAGTTGCTAGCGCACCGAAGTGGGCGTTCGAAAGTACAGGTTGTCATCGGCACGACCAACGTCGTCGATCGGCAGGCCTCCTAGTGGCAACAAGGGCGCAGTCCGCAACGTCGCCTCCGGAGCGAGATTTCTCCACGCTGATGCCACCGTGTGAGCGCGCGCAAGGCGTCCCAGCTATTGTCTGGCGGCCAACACCTTTGGGGATCATGAGCGAAGGTCAAGACACCGTCGGCACAAAATCCGTATTTGGCAAGGACCAAAAAGCCCTAGCCATCGCCCAGTGGTCAATCCATATTTTTGTCAACAGTCCTGGGCTCGGGACGCCGCACAACGACCCCCCACAAGGCCGCGATCGCAACGCGACACCGCCGTTTTTTTGTGGAACCGGCGCGGTGCGCGGGCCCGATTGCCGTTGACTGCCGCCCTGCTCGCGGCGGATTGAGGTTATCGCTGCAAAGGAACGTCAGAGCACGCTCCTGCTAGCTCGCCCCAGAAACGGATGGCTCGTCGATAATATCCATGGGAATCCGCAACGGATTATTTCATGTGCTCTGCACGCGCGCTATTTACTTTGGCTTTAACGCTGTCAAATGCCCCGGCTGTGCCCGCCCTTGAGCCTCATCGTGCCGACGTCGGTGATAGCTGTCGGCACGCCGCTCAAGTCGAGAAAAACCTGGGCAAAAGACCGACGTACGACATGGAACAGATGCTGCAAAGAGGTTTGCTCCTTTTCGAGGGCGCTGGGGAGTCCGGGGGAAACGAGCAGGTCCTTTACCGCTGTTCCGAAAGCGATGGGACCGTCGTCGGTTACTCGTCAAGACTCTCGTCTCCTAGCGAGGCATTTGCTTGGAGCGCTTACGGCCGCGAGAGGGCAGCCATGCAGGGGCGCTTCGGCGCGCCGGCAATCGACTCCGAGGCCTTTGGCTTACCTAAACGGATCCGATTCTGGAGGGCATACTCACCGGCATTCTCGATCTATGAATTTTGCCAATGGGAAAACGCATCAGGGAAAAGCATTTCGGTCGGGATCCAAAAGCTTCGCGACAGTGCACAGTGGCAGGTGGTCACAGCGGACATGCCACCACTGGCTAGTACCGTCGAAAAGCCCCGTGATTGGCTATGGCGGATGCTCGCGCGCGGGCTCGTCGTCGCGCTGTCGTCCGCAGCAATGGTTGCTGCCCTGGCAATGACGCGGTTGCACGCGTTCGTCTGGCTAATCGCGCTCGTTGTGCCGTTAGCGCTCGCATACGAAACGATTTGGGCGCTCCCGTGGAGCGCCACTAGCTCGCCGGACTCGGCCGGGCGGGACTTTTTTGCAGTCGCGATTTACTTTCTGTTAGGAGCAATGGCTTCGTCCCTCCTTATTTGGAGACTGGGCGGCCGACTTGCGCCGCGCGACATTTCAACGCCTCGAACGTCGCCAGAGGCAAAGCCGATACTTATCTTCGGGGTAGTTCTATTTGTTGCGCTGCTGAGTTGGTCATGGTGGCAGTTTCGCCCCGGAACTGACCCGGGTAACCTTGCGGGTGGATTTGCTATCAAGTTGGTCTTTCCTCCGATCGTCTTGCTCATTAGCACAGCATTGACGGTCTTTGCGTCAATGCGTCTGCCCAATGTCGTAGTGCCGCCGAGTGGAAGCATTTTTGCTCCCGATCTTGTTTTTGCCGTAATCGGTGTTCTTGCCAGCGTCTTTCAAATTACGCTTTGCGTCACGATTGCGGCACAAATCGCGCTCGCGACATAGACCAACGATCTTGCCTTCGCGCTTCACGTCTACCGCGGGTGAGCGACCGCTTTTTGCATTGCAAACTTGCAAGGGGTGCGCGGGGCGGTTCGCTGGCGAGAATTCTCCTTGGTTGTGGTTTAGGAATCCAATCTGGGTCCGCTCCGGCGCAAACTGCGTCATGCGGCAATAGCAAATTTCGACATCTTTGCATTTCTTTTTTTCAAAATCTTTAGACTGTCTTGCCTAGCATGTGAAACGAGGGCGGGTTTCTGAGCAGCGGCAAGGCGCCGACTGGTAATGGACCCTTGCAGTTTTCCTTTTTTGGACTCGGTTTTCGCTGAAATCCGAGTTTTACGCGCGCCCAGTTGCCTGGGCACGGGAGTAGTGCCCGCGCAAATGGGGGTAGTGCGCTTTGTTTTCGCCCGCAGCGGTGGCCACAATGACGATTGTCCCGGTGCTCTTGTTATTGATTGCTTCTTTTCTGGTGTTGGGTGGACTCGTTCGCTTTTCCGAAAACATCATCGGACCCGTCACGCCAGTCGATAGGGTTTTCCCGACAGCGGGCACGGAAGGCACTACGGGCGCGCGCGATTGCTAAGGAACCCTAGCCAAATCGTCCTTGGCGATTCGTTACTTCACAATGGCGGCATTATGGCTTCCTATGTACTTTTCACGGTCGTGGTTGGGCTGGTCTTTTATCTTTTCTACGCCGTGATCCACCCCGACAAGTTCTAGCGCTTTTGCATGACGCCCCAGTCGTGGCTGCAAATTGCCTTGACGCTGCTGATTGCCTTTGTGATCAGCGTTCCGGTGGGCAGATACCTTGCGCGGGTCGTTACGGAGCGCAAGGCCTTAGCCGATCGGCTGTTCGATCCCGTCGATAATCTCCTGTACCGTGTAATCGGGCGGCGGATTTGTCGCTCTCCGATGAATTGGAAGGCGTACACGGTCCACATGCTGATGACGAATCTGGTGATGGCGGTACTCATCTACCTGATTCTCGTCCTTCAGGACCGTTTGCCGCTAAATCCGCTGCATTTGCCCGGCGTCGAGCCGCTTCTGGCCTTCAATACAGCCGTTAGTTTCATTACCAACACCGACTGGCAGGCCTATGCAGGGGAAGTCACGCTCTCAAACTTTAGCCAGATGGCGGCGATCACCTTTCCGATGTTCACCTCTGCCACCACCGGTTTCGTGGTCGCGATGGCTTTCATTCGCGCCTTTACGGTCAAGAATGGCGGCACTGATATCGGCAATTTCTATCGGGACCTCATCCGCTTTACGACCCGTGTACTTGTGCCGGCCGCATCCGTGCTAGCGGTCGTGCTAATCGAGCAGGGCGAGCCACAAACACTTGCCGCTCAAGTCAGTGCGCACACGATCGAGGGCTCCGAACAGGTAATCGCATTGGGGCCCGTTGCTTCGCTTGAGACGATTAAGCATCTGGGCACCAATGGCGGGGGCTTTTTCAACGCCAACGCCTCCCATCCCTATGAAAACCCGACGCCGGTAACCAACTTGGTGCTCACG
>CAZCNZ010000140.1:0-5889 GCA_964500245.1 uncultured Thermoplasmatales archaeon
CTTGACGCTCATCTCGAGGGTCCAATAGTTGCAGAACCCCTCGTCTCCCTTGCCCGCGGTCGAGTGGATGTCGATGCCGAGCCGACCGACGCTCGACTTCCCCTCGAGGAACGGGACGAACCCATGGGTCTCGGTGTACTCTTCGGTGACGCCGAGGTAGAGCTGGCCCGGAATGAGGACGTACCCGTCGCGCGGGATTCCAAACTCCCGAACGCGGTTGTCCTCGCGCGCATCGAGCGCCGCGTCCTCATAGACCGCAAGATAGGGGCCCAGGTGGACGTCGTACGAATTGGTTCCGAGGCACTCCGGACGGAACGGTCGGATCACGATGCGGCGGTCCTTTAGCGCCTCGCGAATCTTGACGTCCGACAGAATCATCGGCGGCCGGGCGCGCGGAGTCTACCGTCCTATTTAACGGGGGAGCGCTCCGGCGGTCCCTCGAAGACGATCGCGCCATAGCCGACCACGTCGCGCATCTTCTCCACCTCGCCCGAATGCCCCCAGCGCAAGAGGCGGGGTTTCGCCTCCACCCCCTTCAGGGCAGCCAGGAGGACCGTGGTGGGCGCGATTCCGCACATCGAGATGTCGTTGCGGGTCACGGTGTCGTAGAGGCCGCGCGGATCATGGGCGAGGATCTGGTTGATCGCCATCCGGTCGAGGCGCTGGGCCGTGGCGGGGGGCACGTAGTGGGAGAAGTCGGTCGACGCGATGAGGAGGACATCGCGGTCGCGGATGGCGGACCGAACGACCTCCGCCACCTCCTCAAGGAAATCGTACGGCCCGAACCCTACCATGAGGGGAACGAACTGGGGATGCGGTAGCACGTACTCGAGGAACGGGAGCTGCACCTCGATCGAGTGCTCCCGGCGGTGAGCTTCCTCGTTGACGTCCACCGGGCCCTGCCGCAGGGCCGCCACGAGGTCGAGATCGACCGGTGTGGGTCCAAGGGGGGTGAGCCACGGCCGCTCGGAGAGGGCCGAGCCCGCGCTCATGCCGTAGTGATCGACCCCAAGGATGAGGACGGTTTTCGGCGGACGGTCGGCGGCGACGAGACGGTACGCGTGCGCCGCGATCGGTCCGGAATAGATGTAGCCGGCGTGGGGAACGACCACGGCCCGGACCGTACGGGTGCTCGAACGCTGGGGGTCGGGGAGGCTCCCGGGTCCGCGCGCATCGGTGAAGCAACTCTCGACCTGCCGAGCGAGCGCGGTGGCATCTCCTTCGTAGAACTGGCCTGCCACCGCCGGGCGTCGAGGGGTCTTCGTCATACGTCCTCAGGGAGGGGAAAGCTCCGCCACGAGCGCGCGGGCATCGCTCTCCTGGAGTCGGGGCCGGTGCGGGATGTGAAACGGATTCGCTTCCCCGTAGCGGGGGATGATGTGAAAGTGCACATGGAACACCACCTGTCCTGCGTTCGCTCCCGCGTTCAGCGAGAGGTTGTAGTCGGGCGATAGCCGCTCGGCCCGTCGGCACAGTTCGTCGAGGGTCCGGATGAGGCCCATCTGGTCGTCCCACGGAAGGTCGGTGAGGCGCGCACCGTGTCGTTTCGAGACGACCAGGAGATGGCCTCGAGTGAACGGAAAGTTGTCGAGGAAGGCGAGCGTCGAGGCGTCCTCGTAAATGATGTGCGCCGGGGTGCGGTGGGCCACGATGTCGCAGAAGACGCAGCGCGCCTCGCCATCGTTCCCGTCGGCGGGCATCGTCCGGCGAAACGACGCGAAGGGCTAAAGGATTGTCGAGACGACGCCCGGGTCGACCTCATTAGGGCGACGTGGTCTGGGATTCGTGATGCGTCGGTGGGCGCTCGTCTTCGGTCCGCTTTTCGCGGTGCTGGTCGTGGCCGGGTCAGCCGCGGTAGTGGCCGCCCCACCCGCGTCGTTCTCCTCGAAAACGACCCTCGATCTCGCGGTCACCCTCGCCACCGACGCGGTCCCTGTTCCCGCCACTGTGGCCACCCACCCGCTCGGGGCTTCGACGCCGATGGGTCTCACGTTCACGCTGAACAATACGCATTCGGCAGCGATTGACCAGTTCCTAGCGCAAGTAGAGGACCCGGCGGCGCCCGGATACCATCACTTCCTCACCTTCTCGGAATTCGTGCAGCGCTTCTCCCCTCCCGAATCCCAGACCCAGAGCGTGGAAAGCGCGCTTGCGGCGGCCGGCGGTCGTGACATCTCAGTAACCCCCGACCGCTCCGTGGTGAGCGTCGTCCTGGCCGCCGGGGCGGTCGAGCACATGTTGGGGGTGCGCCTCGTGGAGTATCCCTCGGCGTCGGGCGGGATGGTCTACACTGCCCTGGGGTCGCCCTCGCTCCCGCCATCGCTCGCGGGCCTCGTCTCGGGAGTAGGCGGTCTTTCGAACCAGGCGAGCGTGGAATTCGCGGCCGAAAGCGCGTCCGCAACCCTGGGACCCCGTCCCGCACCGAGCACGGCCGCGGAGTTCGCGTACGACAACAGTTCGGGCGAGCAGTGGTACGTCGGTTCCGATTTCACTCAAGAGTACGGGGCGACCGAACTGTTTCCCGGGAACGCAAGCGTCGCCCATGCAACGTACCCCCGGTCCGCGGCGATCGCTACGCTACTGACGAGCGCCTTCAACACCACGTTCGGCGAATTGCCGCCGTGGGATCCGGCGGTCATTGACAAGTACTTCAACGGGACCCTCGGCCCGGGCTGGCCCATCCCCAACGTCACCGGGGTGCCGGTGACCCTGGACGGGGACACACCGCCCCTCCCGGGTTCCTACGGTGGCTGGAACGATTCGTCCCCGTACGAGCTCGAGAACTCGCTCGACCTTGAGATGGCCGGGAGCCTCGCGCCGGGGTCCTCCCTCTACAACTTCTACTTCGGGGCCAGCCTGATCAATGGCACCAGTACGTACGGCGATCTGGCCGACGATTTCGCGTGGGACCTCGCCGAGGCCCTCGGCTACTCATATTCTCCGCAACACCTGGCGGTGGTGAGCTGCTCCTTCGGGCTCCCGGACCTTGACGACGTCGCCTGGGACACCGAGATGCTGACCGCGGCGTCCATGGGAGTCACGGTCGTCGCGGCGAGCGGTGACCAGGGGGACGCCCCGAACTCTCTCACGGGGCGGGATGACGGGCCATGGCCGGTGTGGCCGGCCTCCGACGCATTCGCCTTGAGCGGCGCCCTTGCGGTGGGAGGCGTGTCGATCACCCTCTCGGGGCAGCCGAGCAGCTACCTCAACGGGACCAGGCTCCACCTCACGTACGACCCCCACGACGGGAACATCTCGAGCGTCACAACGTGGTACGATACACTGGGGGGTCCCGGCTACTACGGGGGTTCCGAGGGGGGCGTCAGCACGGTCTACCCCGAACCGAAGTGGCAGTTCGCCTCGGCGGCCGAATGGCCCATCGTCAACGCGACGGTGAAACAGGGGGCCTCGACCCTCGGTCGGTCCGTGCCGGACGTCGCGATGCCCGCGAACCTCACCCTGGCGACCGTCTCCGCGAACTCCACGGGGACCATCTTCCTCAACATCATCCAAGGAACCAGCGTCGCGGCCCCGGTGCTCGCGGGCATTCTGGCCGACGTCGACGCGGTCCTGAACAACGGCTCCTCCGGCGGTTGGAATGGACTTGGGTTCATTGACCCCGAGGTCTACCAGTTCGCGAGCTACTTCGCGACGCATCCGGGCGCCCCCTCCGACCCGTTCGTGGACGTGACGAGCGGTAGCAACTACGTCTTCTCGGCCGGTCCCGGCTGGGATGCGACCACGGGATGGGGAGAGGTAGAGGCCCCCGCGCTGCTGGCGGCCTTCCAGAACACGACGCTCCTGAACTACAACTACACCGGGCCGACCCCGTTGCTCCCCGGCCTTCCCTCGTCGCCCACCGGCAACATTCCCTGGCCGGTCATCTTCGCGATTTTCGGGGCGGGGATCGTCGTCGCGATCCTGCTCGTGGTGTTCGCGGCGCGGCCGTCCCGCCCGCGGCCCCCGCCGCCGGTCGTACCGTGGGGCGCCCAGGGGGGCGGAGCGTTCAACGATGGCGTCCCGGGGCATCCGGGCACGCCGCCCGGAGCGACCTTCCTCTGCCCCTACTGCGGAGCGATCCGCCCGTCGGAGCCGGTCCGCTGTCCTCAGTGCGGAGCGTTGTAGGCGAGACGGTTCGGGCCGGCCTCGTTCGGACGGAATCGTCCGGCTCAGGACGCCATCGGCGGCTCGGCGGGCGGCTCTTCGTCCGAGGGTGCCTCGACCGCGGGCGCGGGGACCGAGCCGTCCCCGGCGGGAGCCGTGGGGGGCGCCGACGGGGCTTCCGCGTCCGGTCCGGAAGGGCTAGGACCCGAAGGCGGAACCGAGGGTGCCACCCCGAGCTTCTGCTCGAGGAACTTGCGGATCTCCTCGGGTCTCGTGGAAGCGATCCCGAAGTACTCGGCGAACCGCCGGGTGGTGGTGAGCTCGAGGGTCGAGCCCTTCGGCTCGGTGTGCACGAGACCGATCCCGCGGAGGTGCTGGACCTCCTCGTACGCGACATCGCCGATCATCCGCACGAGGTGGCTCTGGAGGATCGGCTGATGGTAGGCGACGAGGGTCAGCGCGCGGAGGGTCCGGGGCGTCATCTCGACCGGGGTCACCGAATGGACGGTCGGCAGGTACTTCTCCTGGAGCTGCAGGGCGTAGCGGTCACCGACCCGTCGGACCTCGAGGGCCGACTGGCGGTTCCCGTAGGTCTGCTCGAGCGTCCGGACGGCGCGCTGGACCGGGCGGTAATCGTCGAGGCCGAGCGCGTCGGCAATCTCCTTGACGGCGAGCGGCTTTCCGCTGGCGAACAGGACGGCTTCGACCTGGAAGACCAGGTCATCGAGCTTGGACGGCATGGACCGAACGACGGACCTCCCTTTTCACTTCCCCACTGCCGGGGCCGGCCGAGCCTCCGCGGTCCGAACGACCAGGACGGGCGAGGCCCCGAGGACCTCCTGTCGGAGTTCCACGGCGCGTTCCCGGGCGAGGAAAAGGAGGGCGAGGAAAATGGCGACCAACCGGTCGCGTCCGGTGAGCGGGTTCCAGAGCTCGAGCAGAGGGAACGGCTCGCCGACCGGGTGATGGAGCGAGGCGGCCCAGGTGTCCTCGAGGTCGCGTTCGGGGATCTCCCCGTGGACGAGAACCTCGGGCGGGGCCCGCTGCTCCTCGCGCAGGCGGTCGCGTAGTTCCTCGATCCGGAGCGCGCGACGGGCGCTGACCTCGGCTTCGCCGAAGGCCCGGACGAGCTCGAGGAGCGAGACCGGTCGGGTTTCGGGGTGGCGGACCATCTCGAGCAGCGGAGGGGGCTCGGTCGAGCCGAGCACCGTGCTCGTCACATCGACGGCCTCGGGGGTGTCGAGGAGCGGGAGGTAGCCAGAGTCGCCGGAGTCGGTGAGGCCCGCATCCCCCTCGAGCGCCGATTCCGCCGCCGCGCGCATCTTGAGGATCTCCTCGGACTGGAGGTAGAGGATGTTCCAGGCCATGTAGACGAGACGCCCCGCGATCGCGAAGTTGACGGCGCCGTCCTCGCGGACCCGGTCGAGGTACGCCTCGGTGAACTTCACGAGGTCGATCTCCCACGGGTCGAACTCCTCCTCCATCACGAGCTCGAAGAGGAGGGCGACCGCCTTCTGGAACGGGTCCGGAATGACGATGTGGACCCCTTCTTTGAGGTTCTCGACGAGCGTGAGGTACCGCTCGAGGAGCGGAGAGCCCGATTCGCCCTCGCCGATCAGCGAGCGGTGGAAGACGAGGTAGCGGAGCATCTTCTCCGCCGCCTCGCGCGGCCCGGCCGACGGGGTGGTGGCCGGAGCGAGGGCACCCTCCACCGCTGCGGCCGGTTCGGCCGGCGATCGCGAAATTGACCGCCCCTTCCTCGCGGACCCGCTCGAGGTACGACTC
>CAZCNZ010000141.1:0-3313 GCA_964500245.1 uncultured Thermoplasmatales archaeon
CTGAGCTAAGCCGGGACGCGTCGAGGAGCGGTGAACGACCTATAAAATCTCCGTGAGGCCCTCAACCGGCAGGGGCCGCATGCGGGTTCTCGAACACCGTCGCCATAGCCGTCGAGAGCCGTCCGACCCCCACCTGAGTCCGGACGGGGTGGCTCTCGCCCGGCGCGTCGCCCGTTCGGTCGGGCGGTTCGACCGGGTGGTCACCTCCCCGAAGACCCGGGCGGTCGAGACCGCGGAAGCGCTCGGGTTCTCCGTCGACGCGACCCTCCCCGAGCTCGCGGAGATGCCGGACGATGCGGGGCTGCCGCTCGAAACGCTCGGAGCCCTCACCTTCGCGGACTATGTTCGGGGGGTCCAGAGGAGCCGACCGATGGCGGCCTACGCCCATCGCCAGGCGGCGCTGATGCGCCGGGAGCTCGGGCGGGTCCCCGACGGCGGTCGCCTGTTGCTCATTTCTCACGGAGGGGTCATCGAATTCGGCGCGGCGGCGGCCCGGCCGGTCGAGGCGCGCACGTGGGGGGGGCCGCTCGGCCACCTGGAGGGGGTTCTCCTCGCGCTCGACGGCGGTGCTTGGGTCCGCGGCGAGGTCCTCCGAGTACCGAAGAAATAGCAGGGACGGCGGGTTCCTACGCGAGCGCCCGACGGACCCGAGCCGTCACCTCGTCCGGGGTGCCGCTCGCGTCGACCGACCGGAGCAGGTGGCGCTTCCGGTAGTAGTCGAGGAGGGGCGCCGTCTGTTCGGCGTATACCTTGAGGCGCATCGTGATCGCCTCGGCCTGGTCGTCCGGACGCTGCACGAGCCTCGTCCCGTCGCGGTCGCACGTGTCGGGCACCTTGGGCGGCTTCGTCGCGAGGTTGTAGACGGACTGGCACTTCGGACAGACCCGCCGTGAGGAGAGGCGGCCGACCAAGAGGTCGGGCATGACTTCGAGCGAGACCACGCGCTCGACCTCGGAGAACTTTCCGAGCGCCTCGGCTTGGGCGAGGTTGCGCGGGAACCCGTCGAGAAGGTAGCCGACCCGGGCGTCCGGCTGGTCGAGCCGTTCGTGGAGGATCCGGAGCACGAGGTCGTCGGGAACGAGGCCTCCCGAGTTCATGTGGCCCTCCGCCTGGAGTCCGAGCGGAGTCCGCGCGGCGACCGCCGCCCGGAGGATGTCCCCGGTGGAAAGGTGGGGGACCCCGAGCTCGTGGGCGATGCGGTCGGCCTGAGTGCCTTTGCCGGCGCCGGGCGGCCCGAGGAAGACAACGCGGTGGACCATGGGGGAGCGAGCCTCGCCGGGCTACTAAGGGATTCCCTCGGGGGCGGCCTCGCCGATCCGGCTCCCTCGGCACGGCCGGCCGGCGACCGCGTCCTCGAGGTTCGCAAGGTCACGGCCGGGGACGACGAGGAGCGGGATCCGCGCCCGTGCGAGCGCGTCCGTGCCGAGACGGTCAAAGAGGAAGTTCTGACCAGCCTCGCCGGAGGTGCCCGCGTGCACCATCGCCCGGAACTGGGGCCAGGTGAGCCGCTCGATTCTCTTGGCGTCGGGGTGCGCGTGCGGGTCCCGGTCGTAGACGCCGTCCACGTTGGTCGCGTTCACGACGCGTGCCGCGCGGATCCGGACCGCCACCAGCGCCGCCACGCCATCGGTGGTGTGCCCGGGCTCCGTCCCTCCCAGGATGACCGGAGAGCCGTGTCGCAGTTGCTCGACCACCGCCGGAACGGTGGTGGGGGGATGCGGCGGCGCCGGAGGGCCCACGCGGGCGGCGAGCAATCGCGCATGGAGGCGAGTGACCTCGATCCCCACCTCGTCCAGCTCGACCTCGGTGAGCCCGAGGGCGCGTCCGACCTGGATGTACTCCCGGGCGGTCCGACCCCCGCCCACGGTGACGACCAGGGGGCGCTCCGCACCGAGCCGGTGCAGCAGGGAGGCCAATTGCTCGAGGAACTCAACGTCCCCGCTTCCGGTCAGGAGGACGGAGCCTCCGATGGAGACGACGACAGGGGACCGGTCGCTCGGAGGGGAAGGAACCATCCGGTGCCGGGAGTCTTCCCCGAGTTTATCTCTATGGCCCCTCGGCGGCGCCGGGTTGATTAGGGACGGGGGTTGCCGGAGACGTGCCCGAAGACCTCGAACGGGCGAAGGCGGTCGCGGCGCACTACGCGGTCGAGCACCATGTGCGGCCGGGGCTCCGGGTCGCGCTCGGGACCGGAACGACCGCGGCCCAAGCGGTCCGGGCGATCGCCGAAAAGTTCCCCCACGGGAAGTTCGACTGCGTCGCGAGTTCGCGGGCCACCGAGGACCTCACCCGCGAGTTCCACATCCCCATCCGTCCGCTCCGCGGGGACGACCGGTTCGACCTGATGCTGGACGGGGCGGACGAGGTCTCCCCCGCGCTCGACATGACGAAGGGGGGCGGCGGGGCCCTCCTTCGGGAGAAACTGCTCGCGCACCGCTCCGAGTTGGTCGTGATCATGGTCGACCCTTCGAAGCTCGTCGGGGCCCTCGGCGAGCGGGCGTCGATCCCGGTGGAGGTCGTGCCGTTCGCCCGGCCCGTCCTCGAGCGGGAGCTCGCCGAGCTCGGCTACCGGGTGCGCCTGAGGGTCGGCTCCGACGGACGACCGTTCGTGACCGACAACGGTAACGAAATCCTCGACCTCTCGCCCCGCGAACCGATTCAGGACCCGACCGGCGCGGCCGAAGCGATCCGGCGCCACATCGGGGTGGTCGAGGTCGGCATCTTCGCCGGCGTGGCGAGCGTGGTCGTCGTCGGGTACCCCGACGGGCGGGTCGAGGAACGCCGACCGACCCGAGCCCGCCGGCGCTAGGGAACCCTCCGCGGGCCGAGCGTCGCCCTTATCCGCCTCCGGGACTGCGCTTCCGCTACCGCGGCCGGGGGCCGCGAGCGAGCATGCAGGGCAAGTACATCCGGACCCGCGTCGAAGACCACGTCGGGTACATCGAGATCGGCAAGCCGAAGGCGAACACATACGACCTCGCGATGATGCAGGAACTCGACCAGGCCGTAGAGGAGTTCCGGTTCGACGAGAACGCCCGCGTCGTCGTCCTCACGAGCACGGTGCCCGGCTTCTTCAGCGCCGGGGCGGACATCGAGATGCTGAAGCAGAGCCAGCCGGACTTCAAGGCGATGTTCTGCCTCCACTGCCAGGAGACGCTCGACAAGTTCGCAAGCACGCCGAAGATCGTCATCGCCGCCATCAACGGCCACTGCGTCGGCGGCGGGCTCGAGATCGCGCTCTCGACCGACCTTCGCATGATGGCGAAGGACTCCGGCAAGATCGGGCTGCCCGAGGTCACGCTCGGCGTCCTTC
>CAZCNZ010000142.1:0-2769 GCA_964500245.1 uncultured Thermoplasmatales archaeon
GAAGCACCTCCTCGGAACCGTCCTCTCCGAACTTCCCTCCTCGGGCCGGGCCTTCCGCCCACCGCCGGATTTCGCCCGCGCGAACCGGGTGGCCCGAGCGGCCGCCCGGATGGGCGGGGAGTACGTGGTCGACGCCATCCACCGCGTCTTCCCCGGCTACACGGTGGTGGACGAGTCGGTCTCCCTCATCCCTACGATGAAGACCGCGGGGTTCTATCGGGGCAAGGACAGTTACTTCTCCTCGCGGAGCCAGCAGCTCGGTTGGGGGCTCGCGGCATCGATCGGGATCACCCTCCGACGGCCGAAGACGGTGGTCGTGGTCGGCGATGGCGCCCTCCAGTACTCCGTCCAGGCGCTCTGGACGCTCGCTCGGTATCGCATCCCCACCAAGGTGGTGGTGGTCAACAACGGCGCGTACAACATCCTGAAAAGTTACTCGAAGGCCAACCACCCGGCCCTCGCGAACGCAGAGTACCTGGACCTGCCCGGTCTCGACATCGAAGGGCTCGCGAAGGCGTACGGCCTGGCCGCCTCGACGGTGCAAGGTTCCGACCGACTCGAACGGACGCTCACCGAGCTCCGCGACGCGGAGGGCCCCGGGCTCGTGAACGTCGAAATGGACCGGACCGTCCCCGACCTTTTCTCGTGAGCCGTCGGGCCGGCGCTCCCCGAGCACGGGACGACCGGGCAAGGGATTTGCACCCGCGTGGCTGGAGAGCGAAACGAGGTGTTCCGTGCCCGAGATGTCCCGCCTCGAGAAGAAGTTCATCAACCGACGCGGGGAGCGTTCCTACACCCGGATGCTCGACCGCATGGAACGCGCGGGGCAACTCCGATTCGCGCCCACCTCGCAGGTCCTCGAACTGGGAGGGGGGAACGGTGTCCTCACGCTCCTCGTCCACGAGCGCTACCATCCCGCGAAGATGTGGCTCACCGACTACGACCCCGAGCAACTCGAGGTCGCACGGAAGAATGCCGAGGCTCGGTTCGGTGCCGTCCCTCCCTGGCTGGTCCTCGAGCGAGGGGACGCGACGCGCCTCGGGTACCCCGACGGCACGTTCGACTGGGTCCTGGCCCATCACATGCTCCATCATCTGGGGTCGACCGACCAGATCCGCGGCGGCCTCGATGAGATTGCCCGCGTGCTTCGCCCGGGGGGTCGCCTCCTGTATGTTGAAATGTTCCACAAGAGGGAGATCCGAGAGCATCTCCTGGCGCGAGGGTTTGTGTTCGCGTTTCGAGAGCGGGCCTGGCGGATCTTCAACACCGCGGATGTCGTGATTGCCGAGCGCCCATCGGCCGCTCCGACGAAGGTCTAGACGGGTAGTGGGCGCCTCCGACGCGTCCCGCGGTTCGACCGCTAGGACTGAGGGGGAGGCCGCGGAGCGGTTGCATCGGCGGGACCGACCGGGGGGTGGGTTCGCTTCATTCGACGAGGTGGCCACCCCGGGGCAAGCACTCCCGCGATCTGGAGCACGAAGAACGCCACGACGAAGAGGAGGAGCGCGACCAGCGGCAGGTTGAGCACGGCGAGGTCGGAGGAGACCCTCGACCAGCTCGGGCCGAGCGCCATCCCTGCGTAGATCAACGCCACCGCGAAGGGGGTCGAGCCGAGGAGAGTGTAGACGCCGAATCGAAGGGGCTCCATCCGCGCCGTGCCGGCGGGGTACGAGACGTAACTACGGATCACCGGGACCATCCGGGCGAGTCCCACCGTCGCCTCTCCGTGACGCGCGAAGTACCGGTCGACGCGCTCCAGGTGACGGGGCTCGAGGCGCAGACGGCCGACGCCGAGACCGGTGATCCGGTCCCGCCACCACCGCCCGACGGCGTACGCCGCATAGGCACCGATCAATCCCCCCAGCAGCGCCACCGTGGTCGCCTCGGTGAACGAGAACGTGCCGTCCGCGACGAGGAACCCGGTGAACGGAAGGATCACTTCGCTCGGGATGGGCGGGATACCGAAGCTTTCCACCGCCATCAGCGCGAACAGCCCCGGCAGTCCGACCGTCCGGAGGACGGCCACGATGAAGTCGCTCACCGACCCGATGAGGGAGA
Source organism: uncultured Thermoplasmatales archaeon (assembly GCA_964500245.1). Classification (GTDB taxonomy): domain Archaea; phylum Thermoplasmatota; class Thermoplasmata; order Lutacidiplasmatales; family UBA184; genus Lutacidiplasma. Next base: position 2,059 of record CAZCNZ010000142.1, read on the forward strand.
ACATGCGACCGACCAACCTCCCCCGATGCCTTCCTCACGTGACGACCGCCGGCCCCGGCAACACTGGTACTTATTCCTTGTCGGGAAAGCCCCAGCGGGCCGGTGAACGGCCCGCGGCCCGGGATAGCCATTACGTACTGGGACCGGTTCCGGCAGCCGAAGCCCCCCATGCCGCCGAAGGCCCCGACCCTCGCGCTGCTGCGCGCTTGGCTTGAGCATCCGCTGTCGACGGGCCCCACGGTCTCGGCCGACGGGCGCTCGGTGCAGTTCATCTCCAACCGAGGCGGGCTCCCGCAGGCATGGTCCGTTCCGATCGAAGGAGGGGTACCGGTCCGCCTTCACTCTGCCCGCGAGAACGTCGGTCGCCTCCTCGCTTCGCCCACTGGCCCCCGCCTTCTGCTCACCATCGACCACGGAGGGGACGAGCAATGGCAGGTCTACCTTCGGGAGGGGGACCCGACCGATTCCACCCGGTCGGTCCGCCCCCTCACGGAGAACCCCGCGCGCATCCACGAGCTCGGGGCGTGGCGGGATGGCGAACGATTCGTCTTCTCGAGCAACGAACGTGACGAGCGATTTTTTGACGTCTACGAGATGGCGTGCGACCGACCCGCCGCCCCGAAGCTCGTGCACCAAGAGGATGCCCTCGTCTCCGTGCTGGCGGCCGAGGGAGAGCGGGCCCTCCTCGCTCGCGCGAATTCGAACCTCGAC
>CAZCNZ010000143.1:0-10994 GCA_964500245.1 uncultured Thermoplasmatales archaeon
GGGTCGGGGAGAGCGAGAAGGCCATCCGCATGATCTTCAAGAAGGCGCGACAGGCCTCCCCGTCGATCGTCTTCATCGACGAGATCGATTCGATCGCTCCGCGTCGTGGTCTCCAGACTTCGAGCGGCGTGACGGAGCGGATCGTCAACCAGCTCCTCACGTCGATCGACGGGCTCGAGTCGCTCGAGCGCGTACTGGTCATCGCGGCGACGAACCGACCGGACATCGTCGATGAGGCGCTGCTGCGCACGGGTCGTTTCGACCGGTTGCTCTATGTCGAGCCCCCGAGCGTTGCCGGGCGGCTCGAAATCCTCAAGGTCCACACGAAGTCGATGCCGCTCGCGGACGACGTCGACCTGGACCATCTTGCCGCACAGACCGAGGGCTACGTCGGAAGCGACATCGCCGCGCTCTGCCGCGAGGCGGGACTCACCGCGATCCGCGAGAACGTGAAGGCATCGAAGGTCACGCGGGCTCATTTCGACGCCGCGCTCAAACAGGTCCGGCCCTCGATCGACGCGGAGGGACTCAAGTTCTACGAAGAGTTCGAACGGCACCTCATGCGCGAGCGCGTCGCACGCCGTCGCGAGGAGCCGGTCGAGGCCATCTACCGCTAGTTTGCGTCGTCGACGCAGGGCGCGGCGCCCGCCTGAAGCAAGCTATATGTAGCAGGGCCAAGTTCGGCGCGCCGCCTCCGATAGGAGACCGCCGTAACGGGAGACGTGAAACAGTTGGTTAGAGAGCAGTACCGTGCCGCCCTCTGGGTCCTGGTGCTGGTCGCGCTGGTAGCGAGCTCGCTCAGCGCGATCACCGTGGCCCGGGCCGGATCGGACCCGACCTATACGCTGACCGGTTCCGTGGAACAGCCGAACGGCTTTCCGGTGCCGGCCAATGTGCAGGTCGACCTCGTATCCCGGGCGACCGGTCAGGTCTTCACGACCCTCGTCGCGACCGGCGGGCAGTTCTCGTTCACGACTTCGAGCACGGGCGGAGCCTTGGTGCCCGGCTACTGGGGCGTCTGGGTGCCCCCGCAGGGCAACACGAGCCTTCAGGGCTGCAACCCGACAAAGCCGTACTACCAGTGCGCCGTCCTCCCCGGGGACCAGAACCCCCACTTCCAGTTCGAGAACGCCACGGCACTGACCACCTCGCTCTACCCGGTGTCCGTCTCGGATGTCACGGTCCTCGCCTACAACGGGACGCTCAACGGAACCGTCACCTCGGGCGGGACCCCCCAACCGGGCGCTCAAGTGTCGCTCATCGACCCCGCGTACAACGGGTTCGTGTTCGTGAACAACACCACGGCTTCGAACGGGGCATTCCACCTGAACGTCCCGTTCGGCACCTGGGTCCTCAAGACGACCCTCCCCGGGGCGTCCGTCCGATACAACCTGACGCAGGTCTCGATCCCGAGCCGCACCACGGTGGTCGTGAACCCGAAGGTCCAGAACTACGTGGTCTTCGGCTACAGTAACCAGCCGACCGGGGCCCACGTCCCGACCGCCGGGAACGTCACCCTCTGGGACCCCACGAACGGGTATCTCTACTCGAGCGCCACGCCTCCCGGCGGGTTCTATTCCGCCGGCACCTACCCTGCCAACTTCGTCAGCGGCTCGCAGAGCTTCGACGTCATTCTCTCGTCGATCGGCTACGGCACGGTCTGGTATCCCCTGACCGTCTCGAGCCCGACCCCATTCCAGCAGAACGTCACCGTCTCCCCGCTCACCGCGAGCCAGTACGGGCGGTATCAGACCCTGCTCGATTTCTCCGCGCTCAACACGACGACCGGCAAAGGGAGTCTCTTTGTCAACACCACGGCGGCGCTCGGTAACGACACCGTGTTCCCGAACCTCCCGAACGCGACGGTCGGACAGCTCTGGGGTCAGCTGGGCCTCGACTTCGACCACTCGATCACGTTCTCGCAGACCTCTCTCCCCGCGGTGGCGAGCTTCGTCAACAAGACCGGGCCGTTCTTCCCCGCCGTCCAGGCCCAGACGGCGGTCAACGGGACCGGCTTCGTGGGTCCGACCGCTCCGCAGACGCTGCTCAACTGGTCGTCGAACTGCGTCGGCACGTGCGGTCTCTCCTCGAGCAAGAGCCTCTGGTACAACTGGTCGCAGTCGTACGCCCTCAACGGGACGATCCCGCTGAACCAGTCGACCTACTCGATCTCCCTCGGCTTCGCACACCCGGCCTCGAGCTCGGACGTCTACAACTACACGTTCCGTCTCCCCACGGGATACGTCCTCGCCGCGGGCACACAGGCCCCGAGCGGGACGGTCCTCGCTCCGGCGGGAGAAGGCGGGACCTGGACGAGCTTCACGCTCCGTTCCCTCCCGAGCACCACGCTCGTTGGGAGCGCCAAGTTCTCGGTCGTGAAGTACGCGGCGCTGAGCCCGATCGTCAACGTGACGGTGTCGAACTTCGCCTTCTCGAAGTCGAACGTCCTCAACAGCACGCAGAACAACTACACGGTCGAGGTGGGCGTCGGCCAGAATGTGACGTTCAGCGCGATCAACTCGCTCTACCCGGCCGGCACGAACGGGACGTTCTTCGCCTGGAACTTCGGGGATGGCCACTACTCGAACGTGAGCACCGTAACGACGAACCACACGTACTCGTCCACCAACGGAGCTTCTTCGTACGACGGCATGCTGACCGTCACGAGCTCGGGCGGGCTCAAGAACTCGACCAAGTTCTTCGTGTGGGTCGCGCAGGGCCCGGTCTTTGCGAACATCTCCGTCAACTCGACCGCGGCGCAGACCAAGACGACGATCAACGACGTCACGTACTTGTTCGTGAACTGGAGCACCGTGCTCCACTTCAACGCGAGCACGAGCAGCGCCCTCGTCACCCCCACGGCCGGGGTGAAGGGGGTCGTTGCCGTCGCGTCGTTCGTCCTCACGTCCTCGCACGGGTTCAAGCAGACGGCGAACTACTCGGCCAGCCAAGGAGCGTACTTCTGGCAGAACTGGACCGTGCAGTTCCTGGGCGCCGGGAACTACCTCTCGGCCGGAACCGTGGGCGGTAACTCCGTGCCGTTCTTCGGGTGGCAGTACAACCTCACGCTCACCGTCTGGGACGGCGCGGGACACTTCGCGAAGGCGTCGCTCGCCATCCTCGTGAACGACACGCAGAAACCGACCTCGGCCTTCCAAGTCCTGAACGCGGCCGGCACGCCGGTGAAGGGAAGCGGCGTCGTGGCGGGGACGAACCTCTCCGCGAAGGTCCAGCTGAACGGCGCGAATGCCACTGACCCGCACAACGGCTCGATCGTGCGCTACTGGTGGTTCGTTACGAACTCCGGGAACACCTCGTTCCGCAAGACGTTCAACCAGACGACCGTGAAGCCGTACCCCGTCGTGTGGCTACCGGCCTCGACCTCCTCCTACAAGGTGAACCTCACGGTCTGGGACAAGAACAACAACTCCGGGTACGCGACCCAGTCGCTCACCGTCTCGCAGAACACGACGACGAGCCCGATCATGGCCGCGACCAACCTCACCGGCCCGACGAGCCTCACGGACGGGACCACGTACACGTTCTGGGTCAACATCACGGTCGGCGGTGGCACCAAGGCGGTCGCCACGAACATCTCGGTAGCGTTCTACCTGCTTCCGCCGAGCGGTAGCGGGAGCCGGAACTACATCGGTGGCTCCAATCCACCGGGCCTCTCCTCGTCGGTGAAGTTCTACACCTACACCTCGCCGGGGGTCGTCAACTCGACGTCGTTCGCGACCGGCCTCATCCCGAGCCTCGCCTGGAACAAGACCGTGCGCGCGGTGATCACGTGGAACCCGTCGATCACCGGCAACTTCGACCTGTACGCGAACGTCACGGCCTCGAACGAGTTCGCGGGGGACTACGTGAACGGCCCGAACGTCGCGAAACCTCTCGCGATCACCATCGGACCGAACCCGACCACCCAGCTCCTCGAGTACGTCGCGATCGCGGCCGCGGTCGTCGTGGTGTTGTTCCTGATCATCGTCTACTACCGCCGCCGCACGGGCAAGAGCGGTGCGAAGGCCGGCCCGAGCCGCTCGGGACTCGAGCGGTCCAAGCGCCCGGCGGACGAAGAGGACGACGAGGACGAGGACAAGTAATTCGGGGGTCGCCTCCCCGAACGCCCTCCCGGGACAACGGGAGGGACGAACCCCTTCCTTCTCCTTTCTTCAGCGGCTCAACAAGCGATTGGGCGCATGATCGCGGGGCCCGCCGCGCGAACGGCGCTTAGCCGTACGGTCCCACTTCGTCGAGCAGGTCCACGTGGGTGAGCAACATCCGCCGGCAGCAGTAGCGGTTCAACCCGAGGGCGTCCAGTACCGCGCCGGCCGGTTCGCCGCGCGCCGTGCGCTCTCGGAACTCGTCCCAGTGCTGCCCGATCACTGCGCCGCAGGTGAAGCACCGGACGGGCACCATCATCGTCATGGAACGTGACCTCCCGCCTCAGCGGTACGACTTCTGGCGACGCTTTCGAGCCCCGCGCCCGCCGGGTCGCTTCGGAAGCTTCCGGCGCGGGTCGTTCACGAGCAGCGATCGGTCGTAGTGCTTGAACATCTCCTTGAGCTGGTCGTCCTTGAGCCAGGAGATGAGGCCCCGCGCCACCGCGGTGCGGGCCGCCGAGGCCTGGCCGACGAACCCGCCGCCGGCGACCTGGACTGTGATGTCGAGCCCTTTGGCCCGGTCACCGACCATGAGGAGTGGCTCCTGGACCTTGAGACGAATGATCTCGGGCTCGACGATCTCCAGCGGACGGTCGTTGAAACGTACTCGGCCGACCCCTTTGCGCACGGTCGCCCGGGCGACGGCGGCCTTCCGCTTTCCAGTGGCGAGGACCACGGTCGGGGCCTTCATACGTGCGCCCCCAGGAGCTTCGTGACCTCGGCGAGCGTGACCGGCGGGCGGAGCGTCGGGCGCGCCTTCGCACCTTCGATGGTTTCGGTCGGGTGCCCGGCATACTCGGGCGGCACGCCGATGTGCACCTCGAGGTGGCGGAACGCGACCTTTCCTCGGGTCTTGAGGTGCGGGAGCATGCCGCGGACGGTGCGGCGGAAGATGCGGTCGGGGTATCGGGGGAAGTGCGGCCCGCTCCTCACGGACCCGCGCGCTCGCGCGGCCGTGTAGTGGGCGATCACCTCCGACCTCCCACCGGTGACGACGCTCTTCTCGGCGTTCACCACGACGATCGTTTCCCCGTTCAAAAGGCGCTTGGCGATGTAGCTCGCGGCCCGTCCCAAGACGAGGCCACTCGCGTCCACGACCGTCGGGGACGGGACTTCCGCTTCAGGCAAAGAGCCGCACCCCCGCCCCGTCGGGCCGGGTCTTGAGAAGGTCGTGCACGCTGATCGCGACCCCGCCGGCCGCATGGATCTTCGTGCGAGCGTCCTTCGAGTACGCGAACGCAGCCACGGTGAGCTTCTTCGTGAGCTTCCCCTCGGAGAGGACCTTGCCGGGCACGAGGATCGTCTCGTCAGCGTGGGCCAGGCGGTCGAGATGACCGACGTTCACGGGCAGGACGGCGTGCCGGGGGCGCTCGAGGCGGTCCGCCGCGCTCGCCCAGATCGGCGCCTTCTGCGCCCGCGCGGTGCGGCGCAGGTCGACGATGAGCCGGACGAGCTCCGAGTTCTCCTTAGGAATGGGACGGGCCATACGCGGGAGCGCCTCGACCCGGGTGGCTCATATAAGCGTTGCCGCCGAGCGAGATACCGCAACGGCCCGGCCGGCTCGCCGGTGGAGAGCCGCTAGCGCCGCGCGCTTCCGATACCCACCAACGGTTAAATACGCGCCGCCGCCATCGGCGCTCGAGGCTCTCCTCCTATGCGCAAGTTCCTCACCGAACTCCGCGGAAAGACCGTGATGACGAACGACGGACAGATCCTCGGCATGATCGACAACTTCGTCGTCGACACCCTGACGGGCGGAATCGCGCACGTTCTTGTCACACCGAGCGAAGACGTCGAGCAGCGCCTCTTCCAGAGCGATGCGTCGGGCCGGCTCGTGCTCCCCTTCAAGAGCATGCGTGCGGTGAAGGACGTCGTCGTGATGGACATTGGGAAGTAATCCGTCGAACTCCCCTCTCGTTTCGGTGGTCATTACCGTCCGCAACGAGGCCCCGCACATCGGCCAGCTCCTCGAGAGCCTCGTCGGTCAAGAGGGACCCGTCGAGGTAGTCCTCGTCGACGCGGAGAGCCGGGACGGGACCCGCGACGTCGCCGACACGTTCTCCGCGGCCCATCCCGGTCTCCTTCGCGTCTTCGAGCGGTCAGGCTCCCGGGGGATCGGCCGGAACGCCGGTGTGCACGAGGCTCGCGGGGAGTGGATCGCGTTCATCGACGGCGATTGCTTCGCGGACTCCCAGTGGTTGAAGCGCCTGCGCGAGGGCCTCGCGGGCGCCTCCGTGGTGGCGGGGCGGACCGTGATCGTCGGCAAGCCGCGCTACGGAACCCTCGAACGGGTCGAGCTCTATCAGCAAGGGTTCGACGTCACCTACCCCACGTGCAACCTCGCCTACCATCGGGAGTTGTTCGAGCAGCTCGGGGGTTTCGACCCGCGGTTCATCACCGCGGAGGACATCGACCTCAACATGCGCGCCGTGGCGGGGGGCGCGAAGATCGTCTACCGCCCGGACGCGGTCGTCTACCATCACATGCGAACGACGTTCGTCCGGTTCCTCTATCAGGCGTTCTGGAACGGATATGGTCGTAAGCAACTCACGGAGAAGCACGGTAGCCTCTGGGGACGCTACCGTGTCCGTCAGCTGATCGCCGGGCAACGCGGCGTGATCGCCTGGGCCCGCCTCACGGCCGCGCTGGCGGGCTATGTCACCCGGGTCGCGACCGGTGGGAATCGCCGGCTCGGTTCGGGAATGGCGAGCTGACCGCGGAGCGTCCGCCTTCGCTTTCGGAAAGAGAAGCCCGACCCGGGCGGGTCGTCCGCCACCGGGAAGGCTTGCTTAGTTCGCCTTCAGGAGGTCGGCGACCTTCACGACCTCGGCGAGGGTCTTCGCGAGGTCCGCGGTCTGGTCGACCACGGCGACCAGGAGCGCCTTCTTGCCGCTCCCCACGATGATCGTCTTCGAGTCGTTTCCCTCGATCACGATCCTCTCGGGCGGGGCCCGGTTGAGCTCGGTGTTGGCGGTGGCCGCCGCACCGAGGATGGTGGCACACATGATGGCGAACGTTTCCGTGTACACGCCGGCCGGGACGTCGGCGTACAGCACGAGTCCGTCCCGGGAGACGAGCGCGGTAGCGATGCCCCCGATCCGGGTCTTCAGGTCCTTTACGACCGCCCCAACGTTCCCCGTCGCCATCATTTCATTCCCTCCCTAGAGTTCCTCGATCCGGAAGCGGCACTCGGAGGGCCCGGTGCTCGAGCACATCTCCTCAGTGCATTTAACGCGCCCCCCCTTAAAACGTTCGTAGAACTCGCGGAGCATCCCCCGGAGGCGGTGGCAGGTCGGGATATCGCTCGGGGCGACCTCGATCGACCCCTTCACGATCACTTCCGGGTCGGAGAACGTGATCTCATTGACCCAACCCCGCTCTTTGAGGATGTGGGCGAGCCGGTCGAAGTAGTGCGCCCGGTCCTTGAGCGCCTCCTCGGCCATCGCCGAACCAATGACCGACCCCTCCTTGAAGAACAGTCCGTGGCAAGCGTGGGACATCACGCTCTCGTAAAGCTCCATGATCTGATGGAGCTCGGACTGGTCAATCTTGACCGAACGCATGGACGGGGGTCGGACTGACGGGCCCTGTATATATGTTATCAGTCGGTGGGCGGCCAGTCGCCGGTTACTCCCGTTCGGTCTCCGGCGGCGAACCCCCGGCCGCCAGCGTGCTCTCCAGTTGGTCGAGCGTGGTGAGTCGGCCGGTCAGCACCTTGGGCCACGCATCTCGGCGGTCGAGGAGCACCGACCGTAGTCCCGCTCGCGCCGCTGCTCGGACGTCGCTCCAGAAGAGGTCGCCCACATAGGCGACCCGCTCGGCCGGCGCGCCGAGTGCTTCGGCCGCCGCACGGAATGCGGCCCGGTCGGGGACGCAAGGTCCGGGGCCGTCTCCCGAACCCAGTACGAGGGCCTCGGGGATTCCGCATCGGTGGAGCAACCAGCGGGCCGACTCCGCGGGGAGCGGTGTCACGATTCCGAGCTTGACCCCCGCCGCGCGGAGGCGGTCGAGGGTGGTGGAGGCGTCCGGGTATCGCTCGACCTCGCCGGCCGGGCGGAGGAAGCGGCGGACGACCGCCTCCGTCTCCGTCGGCGGGAGGGTGTGCCCGGCGACCGTCGCGAGCGTCTCCGCGAGATGGGTGCGAAGGGCCGTGAGGTCCGCGGGCGGGGCCTTTCCGGTGAGACCCATCCAGCGCCGGCGGTCCCACGCCTTGAGCGCGCGGCGGACCGCCGCCTTGACCCGACGGTCCCCGAGCACGGGACCCTGAGGGCGCCAGGCCCATTGCCAGGCGGCGGGAGTCTGGAACGGAACGAGGACGTCGTCCAGGTCGAACAGGACGGCGTCGACCTGGTCTTGGCCGTACGAGAGCGTCACGGTCGGATCGAGAGGGCGATTACGGACGCCCGCTCTTCTGGAGCTCGAGCAGGTCCTCCGTCGATACCTTCTCGCCCTTCTTCAGTCGGGCGAGGAAATCCTCTTCCTTCGGGGGTTCGGCCTCGCCCCAGGTCTGAGGGGCTCGGCCGCCGCGGGCGGCGTAGAGCATCTTCTCGAGGTCCCGAACCTCCTCGATCGCGGCGATGTGGGCGCGGTGCGCCTCATCGGCCTGAGCCTTCACTTCGAGCAAGTGGGCCTGGACCTCGTCCGCCTGGCGACGGAGGGCGTCCACCGACTCGTACAGCCCCACCATCGCCTCGTGCTCGCGCTGGGCGTCCTCGGCGAGCTTCCCGACGGCGGCGTGGTGCGTCTCGGCCTCGGTCCGCGCCTCCGTGAACTCTCGGAGCGTCTGCTCGACCTCGGGGTCCTGGCGGAGCTGCTCCTCCTGCTCCCGGATCCCGGCCTCGAGCCGCTTCATCTCCTCGATGAGCCGCTTCTCCTGCTCCCCCGTGAGGGCGGTCGTCATGTGCCGGAACTCGAGCTCCTTGAGCTCCTTGCGGAGGCGCCAGACCGGCACGGCTCCCGGTCTCGGCTGACGGTTGCGCTTGAGCTCCTGCACCTTGTCCCCAAGTTCCTGGAGACGGTGGTTCCACTCTTCGCGCAGCCGCTTTTCCTCGCGGACCTGCATGTTGAACGTGTCGCGAAGTCGTCGGTGCTCCTGCGCCTCGGCACTCTTGTCGTGGAGTTCGTCCAAGATGCGGGAGCGGGTCTCTGCGGTGGACCGGGCCTCGGCGTTCAGCCGGTCACGCCGCGCGCGCGATTCGTCCGCCTTCGCGTTCGACTCTGCGCGTTTTCGCTCCAACTCTTCGATCGCGTCGGTCAAGGGCACCGCTCCGCCGCGGGAACACCTCGCGGGTCGGGGATAGTTTTGACAGAAATACGCGATATAAAGGCTTCCGCGCGGCGGGCGACCGACGATTTCGCTTGCCGCGTCTGTCTTATAACCGCGACCCTCGATGTTTTCGGCCGTGGACGAGGTCGGCCGGATCTACGGCGACGTGGGGCTAGGTCAGTTCCACATCAGCCTCTCGCAACCGGTGGAGCGGGGGGATTACCTTGCGGTCGATGACGAACTCCACGGGAAGGTCCTCTGCCAACTCGACGACCTGAAGCGCAAGAGCGACCTCGGCCTCGAGGTCGCCGGCGCGCTCCGCCCCACCGAGGAGGCGCCGATCCACGAGAATCTGCTCGGGCTGGTCCGCATCATCGGCTACCGCGACGCCCACGGGATCGTGAAGATCCCGACCATCCCGTTCCGCCCGGGAGCCCACGTGTACCGGGCGGACGAACCGCTCATCGGTGAGGTGCTCGGTCTGAAGCATCGCCCGAATTCGGGCGCGTACGTGGGCCTCCTTCGGAACCACGGAATCCACGTCGAGCTCGACATCAACCAGCTCGTCCAGCGCCACGTGAGCGTGCTCGCGAAGACGGGTGGCGGGAAGAGCTACCTCTTGGGCGTTCTCATCGAGGAACTGCTCCGCCACAAGGTGACGTGCGTGATCATCGACCCTCACGGGGAGTACGGTTCGCTTCGATTCTCGGCGGAGCCCAACGGCGGACACGCCCGTTTCGGTGTGTCGGCGCAGGGGTTCGCGCGGCAGGTCCGCGAGTTCTCCCCGGACGCGACGCTGAACACGGAGGCGAAACCGCTCACCTTCTCGCTGCATCACCTCGACCCGCGCGAGCTTCTGGTGTTCATGGGGCTCACCAACGTGAAGACGTTCCTCCCCCCGCTGCGACAGTTGATCGAACACGTCAGCGTCCAGACGCCCGATTTCACCGTCCACGACCTCGTCAAGGCGTCCGAGATGGGCGAAGGCGCGGTCGCCGAAACGCTCACCGAGCGGCTCGAGTACGTCGAGCAGACGAAGCTCCTCGGCCCGCAGGGAACGAGCCTCAACGAGCTCGTGAAACCCGGCGAGGCGACCCTCATCAATCTCCGAGGGGTGGCCCCCGACGTCCAGGAACTCGTCGTCGCCCGGATCGCGGGAACCCTCTTCGACAACCGCAAGCGCGGAAAGATCCCCCCGCTGTTCCTCGTCATCGAGGAGGCGCACAACTTTGCGCCGCAGCAGGGTCAGGTGACGAGCTCGCGGATCCTGAAGAACATCGCGAGCGAAGGACGCAAGTTCGGCCTCGGACTGTGCGTCGTGACCCAGCGCGCGGCCCGGATCGACAAGAACGTGCTCTCGCAGTGCAACACCCAGTTGATCCTCCAGGTGACGAACCCTCTCGATCTCAAGGCGATCACCTCCTCGATCGAGGGGTTGACGAATGGGATGACCGAGATGATCCAGTCGCTCCCGGTCGGGGTCGCCCTCATCACCGGCGGCGGCTACCACACGCCCCTCTTCTGCGAGGTCCGTCCGCGCTCGACCCGCCATGGCGGAGAGAGCG
>CAZCNZ010000144.1:0-6701 GCA_964500245.1 uncultured Thermoplasmatales archaeon
GAGGTCGTAAGCGCGAGATTTAAGTAACCGGCTCAGTTCACGCGTCTTATGCACCGGGCGTCGAGCCGAACTATCCCCCGAGTAGCGATTGGGCTGGTGGCCGTTCTCTTGGCAGTCGCAGGACTCTCGATGGCAGTCCTCGGCTCGGCCCACCCGGCCGCGAGCGTCGCACCCAGCCATGCCGGCGCGGTCTCGCAGAAAACGGCGGGCCTTCCCGGAACGGTGTCACGGGACACGGTTGGCCCTGCCGTAGCTTCGCCGTCCCATCTGGCGACGGTACACACGCTTGCTCCCGCCACCACGACCGCTACCCTCACGATAACGGTCGGCCCGAGCTCCCCGGCCTCGTTGCCGGTGCCCGTTCTGAACTTCACGCTGTACGTCACTCATGGCAACATCACAAACACGACGACCCACCTGTGGGTCACGATCTTCGACAACACGACGAGCACCTTCGTCACCGCGTTTAGCCTGAACGTCAGCGTCAACACGTCCGTCACCAACGGCGCCGGGGGCCCGGTCGCAAGCAACGAGACCCAGAGCCCTCCCTGGTCGACGGCTGCGTGGACCACCGCTCTGAACCAGACGACCCTTAGTTGTACGGTCGCCAATTGTAGTGATAAGCTGACCTACTACGATCAGTACAACGTCACCGTCGGGGTCAGCCAGAACGATGTAAGCGACGGCGGTTCCTTGGCTACCGGTAGTGCGTCGGTCCTGTTCGTCTACGTGTCCCACGTCACGACTTCGATCCTATCCGTGACACCTATCTCGAGTCGGTACAACACACTGCCTCTCGAGGTGGACTTCACGGTCGGAGTCATGCAGGATGCCGCTTGGGCGAACTCGACCATGACCACCGCCACGACCGTCCTCACGGTCGTGATTCAGGACTCACTTACAGGGTATGTTCAGTCGACCTGGAACGTCCCAGTGGTGAATGGGCAGTCGGCCTACTCGATTTGGATCGACGACAAGAACCTGTCGTGTCCTGCGATCGACCCGACCTGCCAGTCGATCACTGACCCGTATTACGTCACGGTGAGCGCGGTGACCAACCTCACGGGCACGCTGTACGAATCCACTGCTTCGGCGTCCTCGTCCCCGCTCTCGACTCCCGATGGGTTCGTGACCTTCGCGTTCCTCACCGTGCCGGTGACGCTGACGCCGCTCTCGCCGCTGAGTTCGACCATCCCACTCGGGAACGTGACCTTCTCAGCCGCGTATTCGGGCCAGTTCATCCTGATTGCGAACGTGACGGTGTTCTCTCCGACGGTCTCGGGCCTCGCGATCTTCTATGCCAACATGCTGAAGAGCGCGTCCGGCACGCCGGCGGCGGAGGTCTGGACGCCCGCCTCGCCAGGGGCCTATCCGATTTCGTACGCCCTGGTTACCATCTACGGTCTAACCATCTACAAGAACTCGACCCTGACGGTGCAGTCGGTTGGCGGGGGGCACGTCTATTCGAACACGACGGTCTGGCACAACGGCACGGGAGTCCTCGGTCTTTCGGCCGCCGTGGGCGGCACGACGCTGCTCCTGGTGGGTCTGATCGTCGGGATGATCGTGGCGTTCCTGCTCGGCCGCGCGGTGACGTCGCGGGCGCCGGCGCAGCCGGCCCAGGCCTGGTCCGGCACGACGACCCCGGCGGCGAACACGTGCAGCACGTGCGGACGGTCGTTCGCAACCCCCGAGGAGCTCGCTGCCCACGCGAAGAGCGAACACGGGATGTAGAGGGGTAATTCCCCTCGGCGACCAACCCCTTCCCCCTCTGATTTTTTCTTGCTCTCGGGTACTTCGTTGCCGAATGAAGCGAGAACATCGCGGCAGCCAGACCAGACGTCCCTCTCGGGTCGGGATTGACGATCCTCGAGGGTTCTCAGTCACTCGTTCGCCCAAGCGCTGCCCGGGCCGGTTCGTGGCGGTCCAGCAAGTCCTGCGAGAAGCCGGGGGTCTGGAGTCGAGCTTGCCAGCCGACGCTCGCGGCAAACCGACCCGCCTCAATCCGGGCCCCGGCCCAGGAATTTGGCGATCGATCTGTCGTCGAATAGTCCTCGACCGCTATCGGCCAATCCGACCACCGGCTCGACGAACCGGTCCCCTCTCGTAAGGGTATAAATACGTCCGTTGAGGTATCCTCGCATCCCTTCGGGGAACGTGGATTAAGCTATGTCAGAAGGTGAAAGAATCCCGTCCGGACGGTCGGGTCGGGGAGCGACGCCAACGATGGCCGCGGTGATCATGATCGTGGTCATCCTGATCGTGGGAGCCGCAGGGTATGCGGGACTTTCTGCGACCAGTTCAGGTACGAGCGCCACTCGATCGACCTGCGAGCCGCCCACTAGCCAGGCGTGTAAGTCGACGGTCGCGAACGACGTAACGACATTTACGCCGTTCAAGCCCGGTCTCGGCACTACTTTTGTATCCATTCCCCAAGGAACCAGTATGCCCGTCACTGTCGGACTTTCCGGCGGTGAATCGGCGAGCAACTTCTCGGTCTCTTGGGGCGACGATGCCTCGGCGGCTGGCACCACGTACAGCACCTCGCCGACGCAGAGCCACACCTACAACAATCTCGGAATGTTCATCATCAGTGCCGAAGCGCTGGTCGGGTCGAGCTGGCACACCGGCACTCACGCGTTGATCGTGGTGCAGGTCCAACCCTCGCTCGCAACGTCCTCGAGCGGTGTCTATCCAGTTCTCGCTACCACCTTGACCAACGGGACCTCCCCGGCGACCGGTAACACGGGATACATCATCCAGGGCGGTGGCCCGATCGTGGTCACGGGCTCGTACGCGGCCCTGCCGCTCAACCCGTCCTACGTCCCCGGTTCCCCGAAGATCATTAACTCGGGAGGCACGTGCTCGGCGACCAACACCTCCTCGAGCGCGTCCGCCTCCTGTACGTTCGCGAACCCGGGAGTGTACACGCTCACCTTCACGGGAGCGATCACCTATCTCCCGGCGAGCGCCGTCCAGGCCTACGCCAACTACACCTGGACCGTCTACGTCACCCCAACGGGTGTGACCCCGTCCTGTGCCGCGTGCATCGCGACCTCTATCGGGAAGAGCCCGCACGCCGGCGTCCTCGACATCTACGAGATCGCGCCCGGCGGCGGAACGACCATGGACCCTGCGGTGGACTACGAGTCCGTGGGCGCTGAGGTCATCCTCAACACCTACGAGAACCTCATCACCTACAACGGGACGGACGTAGGAACCCAGCCCTCGGACTACGTTCCGATGCTCGCGACCTGCGTTCCGGGCACCCCTACGTGCACGAGCATGTACGGGAACGACCTGATCGTTAACAACGGCACCAATGGCCAGCCGCAGTACTACACCTATGCGATCGACCCGAACGCGCGGTTCTACGACCCGGTCACGGGCAGCTCCTGGGCCGCCTATCCGACGGACGTGATGTTCTCCGCGGCGCGCCAGATCGCGATGGGGACGTACCCGTCGAACCCCGGCTGGATCGAGGCCCAGTCCCTCGTTCCGGGCAACGGCAACTCGACCTGGGACACGCCGATCACCGGGTTCCCCGGAATCCACGCGATGTTCTACGGCCCCGACTCGAACAACACCGTGAACAACATCATGGACTCGATGTTGATCAACGACACGACGTACTGCCCCGCGGCGGCGCTGGCCGCGAACGGGTGCATTACGTTCAACGCGTGGGCGGACGGCCACACCTGGCCGTACTTCCAGGAAACCGTCGCGTCGCCGTGGGGCCTGACGGTCTACCCCTGCGGATGGACGAGCGTCTATGGTGCGGCGCCCCTGCCCGGGTTTGTGCTCCCGACCGCGACGGACGGCGACGGCTCCTGCCTGCTGCCCGGCGGCGCTCACAGCACGAGCGACGCGGCGTACCAGACCTGGCTCGCCGGCGTCTCGACCCCCTGTACCACGCCGACCAACGGCTACTGTACCTGGGACCCTGTGACGGAGCTTGGAATCACGGGATACCCGTACCCGTACCCCAACCTCGAGTACCACTCGGCTGGCGAGGGTCCGTACTACGTCGTGGACTACTCGAAGTCCGTCGGGTACGTCCTCCAGGCGAACCCGGCGTACCACGCGCCCACCTGTGCGGGCCAGCCGGGCTGCTGGCCAGTGGCGGGGACCTACGCGGCGCACGTCAACGTCTACTGGGACCCTGACGACACGATCGGGATCCAGGAGTACCTGGCGGGCCAAGCGGACTCCGCAGCGTACGACCCGTCGGATACGGGCGAGATCCTCCAGCTCGTGAAGAACAACCAGATTTCGTTGACCACAGAGCCGACGCTCGATATCGACCAGATCGAGGTGAACATGGAGTTCAACAAGACGCAACTCCTCACCCTGGTCGGAAGCACGCCGGGAGTCAACGTGCCCGAGGACTTCTTCGCGCAGGTAGGGCTCCGGCAGTTCCTGGACCACGCGTTCCCGTACTCCACCTTCCTGAGCAGCCTCTACACGGTGGACGGGGTCCAGTACGCTGAGCCGTACGGAGGAATTATCCCGCACGGGATGGGGAACTACTACCCGACGAACATCACTTGGCCGGCGGGAAACCCCGACTCGAACGCGGCGGATGTGGGAGGGGCGGCGTGGTGGTGGGCGAACATCACCAATCCGAGCTCGCCCGCGTTTGATTCCGAGCTCGCTTCGTGCACGTCGTCGTCCCCCTGCTACTTCCCCATCCTAGGGTTGCAGGGCGCGGTGACGCTGAACGAGGCGTTCACGGACTACGCGCAGGCGATCAAGACCCTCACGAACGGGGCGTTGCAGCCGTACGTGTACCCGATCACCTTCGAGCAGTCCGTGACGGTCTGCGCCGAAGGACCATCGCAGAACCCGTGCGACTTCTTCCGCCTGGGCTGGGCTCCCGACTACCCTGACCCGTCCGACTACATCGGGCCCTACATCGAGCCGGACTCGATCTTCACGTACGACGACGCGCTCAACGAGGCCCTGACCGGAACCTACGCCACGGCCACGACCTACAACGCCTCGGGCTGCGGGCACTACAACGACATTGTCTACTGGTCGAACCTCGCGGTGCTGCCGAACGACTGCCAGCTGGTGGCCTACCAGACGATGCTCTACGCGTTTGCTCAGGCCGCGAAGGTGACGGGAGACGCACGTGCCCTGTTGTTCAACATGGCGGAGCACATCCTGAACACCATGGGCCTCTACGTCTACACCTTCCAGAGCATCGGTGTGGGCACGAGCGCGAACTGGGTCGACACGGCGAGCGTCAACGCGAACATCGTGACGGGCTCGGTGGACCAGTTCTGGTTCCTGTGGCGGGGGAACAACGTGGTCTAAGTCCGCGAAACGGTAGGTGGCAAACCCCCCGAGGGAAACCTCGGGGGGACAAGATGCGGACCAACCCTTTCCTCCATTTTCTTGACAACACTTCTCGGTGCGCCGGCGGACGGCGACGGGTCTAGACGGAAGGGACCAGTCTCGTTCGGTGCCACTTTGGTTCGCGACAAGGGTGGACTTTACCCGAGCGGGGGGCGGGGCTCACGCTTCGGGGCCACCGCCCTGCTCCATCATCGACCGAGCTACATGTCTCGGCCATTAGCTCCGTGGCCCACGCCGCGCGGGACTTCCTCCGGGTCCAACAGGCCCGCCCGGCCCGGGGGCGTGTGAGGATTCTTCCGAAGTGAGCAGGTGTCAGAGAATGTCCCGCGGATTGGGTTCAGACTCTGGCCCACCGAGCTTCCCCGACCCACCCGCGCGCCGCTCGGCCGCTTCGGGGGTCCATCGGCCATACGCCACGGGGTGCACCCACCGGCGGCGGCCCCGTCGCTGGGACCACGATGCCCGCACAGGGGGTCGGTACCAGAGGTACTGGTAGAGGAGAAACTCAAGGTAGACGGCGCCCACGAGCGAAGGAACGAGCCCGAAGTAGTTCCCCGCCTCGAGCCACGTGCCGGCGATCCAACCGTCGATGATGAACAGACCCAACCCCACCCATGCCTTGAGGCCGGAGTAGAAGAACCACTCCTTCCAGGGCAGGTCCGGAGCGCGACGGACGAGGTCCTTTTCTAGTTCGATCCGGTCATGAGCGCTCAGCGACTCGAGGGGAACGGAATCCTCCCCCGGGGCCCCCTTAGTGGTGCCCTGAGTTTCTCCAAAACTCCCCGTCGAGTTCATCAGTGAGACGCGACGAGGGGCGCTTCCGCACCCGCCATGCCGGCAGAGGCGATCTGACCATCACCGGCGGGGATGGTCGCCCCCTTCGGTGGGATGCCTTCGGGGTAGAGGTGGCAGGCGACAAAGTGGTCCGGACGGACCTGGAGGTAGGGCGGGTCGACCTTGGAACAGACCGGCATCACCGCCGGGCATCGGGTGTGGAACCGGCATCCCGATGGGGGCGCCGCCGGACTGGGGACATCCCCCTTCAGCAGGATCCGCTCGCGCTTGAGCTCGGGGTCCGGAATGGGGATGGCCGACAAGAGTGCCTGCGTGTAGGGGTGCAGGGGGCGAGTGAACAGTTCGTCGGTGCGCGCCTCCTCCACCACCTTCCCGAGGTACATCACCAGGACCCGGTTGCTCATCGCCCGGACCACCGAGAGGTGGCGGGAGATGAACAGGTAGGCGAGGCCCCGCTCCGCCTGAAGCACCCGGAGGAGGTTCAGCACTTGGGCTTGGACCGATACGTCGAGCGCGCTCGTGGGCTCATCGAGGACGATGAACTC
>CAZCNZ010000145.1:0-2999 GCA_964500245.1 uncultured Thermoplasmatales archaeon
TTCGTGATCGCGCAGGCCCCCTGTTGGAAGAGGAGCGGCACTCGGTTCGCGAACCGGAGGAGCTGGACCGGTTGGTCGGCCGGGAGGCCTCCGCCGTAGACGAGCCCCACCTCGACCATGAAAGGAAATCCCGCATGGACCTTCGGTGGCCGGCTGACCGGCGGGGCGAAGAACTCGGGCCGCAGGTCGCCGAGCACGTTTCTGAGGCCGCGCTTGATCAGCATCGACCCGATCGGGGAGAGCCCCTCCGGGGATGGGGCGATCAGGGGCGCGTCATGGAGCGCCCGGAGGAGGCGTTCCTGGTCGTCACCCGCCACGGTGTTCGGCGCCGCACTTGGCTTGAGACCCGCCGTCGCGCTCAGCTCCCGGGCGGCCCGCTGGCTGACCCCTTGAAGGTCCTTCGTGAGGAACTCGACCAGATTCCCTCGCTTCGAGGCCTTCAGCAGATACCCGAGCTCGCCGAGCTCAAGCCCGTAGGGGTGGGGCAACGTCTCCTTCGCGATCGGCGGAAGGTCGGTGGACGCCCGCTCGAACGTCACGCGGGTTCCGTCCGGCTCGACGAGCACGATGCGGGCGTGCGGGTTCACGATCGCCGTCCCCCGCAGGTATTCGTACGGCGACTGCCGACCGCGAACGTACCGGGCCTTGATCACGAGTTCGACCCGGGTCCCGTGGGGGGAGTCCCAGAGTTGAAGGTCCTCGGAGACGACGCGGGGTTGATTCTTCTGAGTGTCGATGACGAGCTCGAGGACGTGGGCCGCCTCTTCCTCCTCGACCTTGGAGACCACCCGGGCGGGCCGCGCGGTGGTGAGGTTCGCGTAGAGGACGGCCGCGGAGATCCCGATCCCCTGCTGCCCGCGCGCCTGGCGGTTCGAGTGGAACCGCGAGCCGTACAGGAGGCGCGCGAAGACGTTCGGGATCTCGCGACGCAGGATACCGGGGCCCGTGTCGGTGACCGCGACCTTCAGCCGGTCCTCCCCTTCCTTCGAGATCTCGACCAGCACGTCGGGGAGGATCCTCGCCTCGTCCGAGGCGTCGAGCGAGTTGTCGACCGCCTCTTTCACCGTCGTGAGAAGGGCTCGCTGAGGGTTGTCGAACCCGAGGATCTGGCGGTTCCGTTCGAAGAATTCCGCGACCGAGATTTCCCGCTGCTTCGCCGCGAGCTGCTGCGCGATCGTCGGAGGAGGGGACACCGTGCCTCCCGGGGTCCGGGGTCCCTATAAGACCCGCGCTGGAGACGAAGATGCGTTGGACGGTGACCTCGGCGGCCCCTGGGATGGCTCACCCGCGCCAGGGCGTCCGGCGACGTCCCGGAGGACGGGTCGGAAGGGACGCCAGTGGGCCGCCTCGGAGGGGTCGATCTCGACGAGGGAGAGCGCCTCCTCGGGCGATGCCGGGGCGAAGGACACGGGGGTGGCGGGGATCGGCTCACCCCGCGGGTTCCATGCGCCCGACCCGCCGCCGAAGACGATCCCGTCCTCAACTCCGACACGATTGACGTAGACGATCGGCATCGCGTTCTCGATCGCGCGGGCCGGGAGGACCCGGTCAAATAGACGGCGGCTCGTCACCGGGGCCGCCGAGATCGCGACCAAAAGCTCAGCGCCGCCCAAGGCCAGCTGTCGGGAGACCTCGGGGAAGAAGACGTCGTAGCAGACCTCGAGTCCCACGGTGGTCCCGACGAGCGGGAGCGGCTCGCTCTGGTCGGTCGGGGTGAACGGGACGCCCTCCTCGAACGGGCCGAAGGTCGGGAGGTACCGCTTCACCTGGACCCGGAGTTCCCCCGTCGGGGGGATCGCGATGGCCGCGTTGTGTACCTCACCGGCGCGCTGCCGCGAGGCGAGCGGAGCCCCGAAGACGAGCGTCGTTCCGGAGCGCCTCGCCACCTCCCGCAGCGCGGCGACCGCAGGGTCGCCCTCGCGGAGCGCGAGCCGGTGCATCCGGTCGCCGACCCGGTAGCCCGAAAGGAACAGTTCGGGGAACACGGCCAGGTCGCTCGGAGCGGCTTCGATCGCCGCCGAAAGCCGATCGATGTTCCGGTGCAGGTCGCCCGGCGCGGGGGCGAGCTGCGCGAGCAGGAGCCGCATCCGTTCGTCCGTCCGTCAGTAGAAGTAGCGACGGACCGAGATTAGGTAGATGAACAGGACGACGAAGACGAGGAAGAGGACCGTGATGTAGTCGGTGAAGAACAGGTAGGCCGACGTCGCGAAGACGAGGACGATCGTCGTCCAGAGCGCCCAGGTCTCCTGCCGCCAGAGGTAGGTCGCGATGCCGATGAGCGCCGCTCCGAGGATCGCGAGGATCGCCGCCCCGTAGACATCGATCGACGGGAAGATCTCGAGAGACGCCGGGAAGATGTTGACGGTGAGCGTCGCGAGGAGGTAGAGGAGCCCGGCGAGCAGCATCACGATGCCAAATATCGCGATCAGCACCGAGACGACCGCCACTCCGAGCGGGAGCCGGGGGGCCACCGGGGTCGGTTCCCACGAGGGAGGCAGGTGGTCGAACTCGACCGGACCAGCGCCGTGGCTCGCGTTCGCTGTCGAAGTGCCGCCCATCGCCCTGTCCCGTCAGAGCGGTCGAGTCGGGAATGGGGAGATGTACCTTTCGCTCGAAACGCGGGGGCTTTCCCCGCCTCAGAACCGCCGCTCGACCGCGCCGTAGGCGAGGCGTTCGAGGAGGTCGCGGTACGGGCCCTTCGGGACCGGCTCGAGCGCGCGGATCGCCCGGTTGGCCCACTCCATCGACTCTCGAGCGACCACCGCGTCGGTTCCCGAGAGGTCGGTGAGCTCGCGCAGGCGCAATAGGTGCTTCGTTCGCTTGCGGCGGTGCTGGAACAGTTCCTCGCACGCGGCCTGGCGGCGGGGGTCGAGCCGGGAGTAGGTCTCCAAGGAGACGAGCGTCGGGTTCCCTTCCCGAAGGTCGGTGTAGAGCGGCTTTCCGAGGAGGTCGGGGTCGCCGTAGACGTCCAGAAGGTCGTCCCGGATCTGGAAGGCGAT
>CAZCNZ010000146.1:0-4964 GCA_964500245.1 uncultured Thermoplasmatales archaeon
TTGTCGTCCACGTCGTCCTCGCTGAACGGCTCGCTCATCGAGTGGATGAACGGGCTTCCCTCGGGCGGCCGCAGGTCGATGAGTTCGGGGAAGTGAGCAAGGTCCAGAGCCAGGAGGCACTTCCGCCCCCGGCGGCGAACCTCCTCGGCCAAGAGCGCGTCGTCGAGGAACGGCCGCTCCCAGAGATAGGAGGTCCGCTTCTTGCGTGCGTAGACCCGGAGGCCCGGGCTATGACCGGGAACGGGGATCTCGCCGGGGGCGAACCGGGGAGCGACCTGCGTGAGCAGGTGGGCGGTGCGCACTGAGACGACGAGGTCGCGGTCCGCCGCGGAGGCGGCGGCATGCAAGGTCCGGAGTCGGTCGATGTCCCGCGGGTAGGTGCACGCGAGCGCTAGCCCGGCGCGCTCGTTCAAGACCCGGTCGACCCCGCTACGGACTCCCTCCTCGCTGAGGTTCCGTCGCGGGTCCGGTCCGGCACGCGTGCCCTCGATGAGGAGCGCGTCCACCTTCTCGGCGGCGACCGCCCGGAAGAAGGCGTGGGTGTCGGAGGCGCGTGGGCCGTGGTGACGGAAGTCGCCGGTGTAGGCGAGCGCCCCCTCGCTCGTCCGGACGAGGAACCCGTAGGCGAACGGGATGGAGTGGTCGACCGGGAAAGGAACCACCTCGATCCGTCCAACACGAACCGGAGCTTTGTCCTGGAACACCTCCCACGGGTGCTCCCCGTACTTCATGCGGGTGGAGGAGGTCTCGATCGCCGAAAGCAGGGTTCGGGTCCCCTCCCCGACGTGGACGGGTATCGTCGGGTCGACCAGCGAGAGGTACCCCGCGTGGTCGGCGTGGGCGTGGCTCACGAAGATCCCGTGGATCTCGGGCTCGGTGTATGCGAGGTCGCCGTCTCCCAGCGCTTCTCGGGAGTAGAGTCCGGGGAGCCTCGGGACGAGGTCGAACTCGAGAAGGTCCTTCGCCGGACTGGTCGTCCGCGGCTGAAGGTAATTGACGTAGAACTCCTCCACTCGAGGAGAGAACGAAGGGCCAAAGTCGAAGAGGACACGGTCCGGCCCGTCCTCGATCAGGATCTTGTTGCCCCCGATCTCCCGGACCCCCCCGAGAAAGCGGATCGTCGGCCCCTTCACGTGTTCGCGAAGGACCCCTCCCTGAAACGGTTTGTCGGTCGGTGACCGGCGAAGGCTTTTCGGGCCGTAGGGCTCGACCCCGCAGCCCCATGCGCGCGTCCGACCAGACCCCACGCCGACGCGGTCCCTCGAAGGATCACCGGAACCCTCCGGCGAGCCTCGTGACCCATCGAGAGGTGCGTCGACTGGCGCGTCGCTTGGCCGACGAGGTGGACCCGCGGCGGACCGCCGCCGTTCTGCTCGCCGGAAGCTGGGCGAGGGGCGATGCCCATGAGGCGTCCGACATCGACCTCTGGGTCGTCGGCCGACGAGCCCGGCACGCCCACCGCATCTTAGAGCGCGAGGGGCACATGGTGTGCGTGAACTACCTCACCGCCGCCGGTGCCCGGCGCGAGATGAGGAACCCCGGTCGGCTCGATGGCGCGGTGCCGGGGTGGCGCATCGCGCGGATCCTTCGCGACCCGCACGGAGTCGCGGCCCGGCTGAAGGCCGAGGCGCGACGGTTCCGATGGGCCTCCCTCCGTCGGGAGCGCGACCGGTACCTTGCCGACCAGCTCGTCGGGTGGGCCGAGGAGGTCGCGAAGCTGCTCCGGGCGATGGAACGTGGAGAGCGGGAAACGGCCGCGGTCCAGCGCAACCTGCTCGCAGATCAGATGGCGTTCCTCCGACTCCTTCCGCTCGAGCGCCTCTGGGACACCGAGAACGGACTCTGGGAGAGGGCCGCGAAATGGGCGGGGCCTCGCTTCGCCGCCGCCCAACGCGCCGCCCTGGGGACGGCGGGCGCCGATTGGCGGGAGAGTTGCGAGGGAGCCCTTCGGCTCTACTCGCTCACCGCCGAGGCCGGTCTGCGAGCGCTACGGGGAGAGAAGCGTCGGATCGTCGCCGAAGCGTGCCGACGCGCCGGCTATCCGATCACCGGCGGTGGTCGCAGAACGGGCTAGCGCGCCTTGAGGACCTTCTTCACGTTGGGGTGTTCCTTCGTGAAGATCTTCCCACCGCAGTTGTCGCACCGGACACCGAAGAGATTCGCGTCCGAGGGGAGCGCCTCCCCACACCGGATGCACCGGAACATCGTCGTCTCCCCCGTTCGACCTTCCTCGAGGGCTTAAGCGTTGCCGGGCCCCGGTTGCCGCTCCGTCCGCTGGATGGGGGGCGGCGCGGCGAAGACGTAGGCGTTCGAGGAGAACCGGGTGCCGCATCGGCGGCACTCGAAGATCCCGCTCGCCACCCGCCGGAGGGTGACGGTCGAGCAGCGGGGGCACGGCGCGTCCGGCTCCCGGGCTCGGTCGATCTCGACGACCCGGCGGCGGATCCGGATCCCGTACCGGGGTCCCATCCACCCGGTCGGGCCGGCCTTCTTCGTCCGCTTGCTCATGGAGAGCCTCCCTTCGCGAGGGCGCGGTGCCGATCCCCGTGGCGGAACGCCCGGCGGACGACCTCCTTCACATCGTCCGGGGAGAACGCCCCGACCAACCCCTTCTGCATCGCGACCACGCGGCCGGCCTCGTCGGTCGCTACGGTGATGCGTCCCTGGGCGGCGCGTTCCTCGTCGAACGTCGGGTCGACGACGATGGCGTCCCCGAGCCGGACGAAGGTGCACTCGATCGGGTAGTGATTCACCTCGAGCGGGTAGTCGGCCTCCGCGACCTCGAATCGCTTCGCCGGCACCGTCGCGTGGGCGAGCGCGGTGACGGCCGCGAGGGACGCGGCGTCGATCAGGTTCCCGGAGTGGTCGAGGACGTGGATGTCGACGTAGCAGACCCAGCTCTTCTCGCCCGGAGTGACGCAGAGACGCGTCAGGTCGATCGTCTCGGCCGCACGGATCGCCCGGTCGACGACGCGCGACACCTCGATCGCCCCCGGCTGGGGCGGTCCCGGCTCGAACGTGGGGCTCGAGAGGGGGATCAGTTCCGCGTTGGTGGTGAGCACGCCCGCGTTCGGGGTGTCGGGGAACGGCTTTCCCGGCTCGAGCTTGATCCCCGCGAGGACGGAGGTGTCGCCGAGCCGGACGAGCGCCGAGCCGTCCGCGGTCGCGACAAACCCGGGCTCGACCGAGATGGGCCGGTATTCGTCCGGTCCGCGACCGTCGAGCCGCTTGCCCTCGGCCGCGAGGTCGAGGATGTGGGTCGTCAGAATCTCGGCGGAAACCTCTTCGCTCATGCCGAACCTCCGACCGGACCGGTCGAATAGCGCTCACGAAGGGCCTGCTTCATCTTCTCGTAGATCTCCCGGCAGCCCTGCACGCCCATGTCGAGGGCCTGCGAGAGTTCCGGCTCGCTCATGTGCCCCTCCATCTGGAGGAGGACGAGCCGACCGGACTGAGGCACGAGCGCCATCGGGAGGTCGGCTTCGCCGAAGTTGTCCTCCTCTTTCTTGAGGTCAAGCGCGATCTTGCCCGCGACCTTGCCGACCGCCACGGCCGGCAGAAGGTCGACCATCGGGATCCCCGCGTCCGCGATCGCCATCGAGGCGGCGACGAGGCCGGCGCACCGGGTCCCGGCGTTCGCCTGCAGGACCTCGATGTAGATGTCGATGCTCGTGCGAGGGTATTCCTCCGCGAACACGACCGACTCGAACGCCTCCCCGATCACCTTGGAGATCTCTTGGGAGCGGCGGTCGAGCCCGGGACGCTTCCGCTCGTCGACCGCGAACGCCGCCATATTGTACTTGCACTGGATGACCGCCTTGT
This sequence comes from uncultured Thermoplasmatales archaeon, assembly GCA_964500245.1. Taxonomy (GTDB): domain Archaea; phylum Thermoplasmatota; class Thermoplasmata; order Lutacidiplasmatales; family UBA184; genus Lutacidiplasma. Next base: position 3,823 of record CAZCNZ010000146.1, read on the forward strand.
TGTTCTGCTGGAGGTGCCGGGGGTGGACCTCGCGCGGCCCGTAGACCGCGGCCATGACCTTGTTCTGTCCCCACTCCACGAACGCCGACCCGTCGGCGTTGTGGAGAGTGCCGACCTGAATGCGGATCGGCCTCAGCTCGTCCAATCTTCGCCCGTCGATCCGGAGCCCTTCCGGGCTCAACAGGACGGGAACCTCTTTCGCTCCTACGTTTCCCATGTTCGTTCTCCTTAGAGTGTCATGATGAAGGATCCGTCTGCGCCTTCGTGCGGGACCTCACTCCTCGCCGGGCCCGGAGGCATCCGAGGGTCCGGATTCGTCTTCGGTCTCGTCCTCGACCTCCACCGCTTCCTCGTCCGGCGCGGCCGATTCCAGAAGGCGGGGCGGAGTGTCGCGGTGGGCATGCTCCGCCGGTGGGCTCTCGACACCCCGCGGCCCGGTCGTCGCGGTCGAGCGGAGGTAACTCTCGACCCGCTCGGTCAACCCGGAGTGCTGGGCGTTCGTCTCGATGATCCGAAGCACCTCGCTCACCCGGTGCATCGCCTCGGGCGAGCCTCCGACCCAGACCCGGCCGTTCTGACCGACCACCACGTCGGCCCCGGTGTGGTCGCGGATCGTCTGGATCATCGAGCCGTTCCGGCCGACGACCCTTGGGATACGGGCCGGGGAGATTCGGACGATCGTGCCGCCCTCGAGCTTCCCGAGACCCTCTCCGTTCATCGTGACCCCGATCCTTCCGGTCGGGTCCAGGCTCTCCACCTCGACGATGACGGCGTCTCCGACCCTCAGGAACCGGTCGGTCTCGCCGATCTCGACCTTCCATGGGGTCCCGGTCATGTGGAGCGGGGCCCAGCGCGGGGCCCCGATGTCGAGCAGCCAGAAGGTCCCCTGCACGTCCGTGACCGTGCCGATCACGACATCGTGCGCCTTCGGGATGTACCGTCCCGAGAGAGGGATGACCGACACCACGGGAGGGCGCTCCGAGAGGAGGCCGAGGACGCTCGCGTAGACCTTACCGCCGGTCCGGTACGTGCCGGGCCCGGGTTTCAACCCCTGGGCTCGGATCTCCTCGCCGGGAAGAACTAGTGTCCGCTCCCGGGAGGAAGACGAGGGGGGACCCTCGCGGCCACGCGTGCGGTGGCCC
>CAZCNZ010000147.1:0-7087 GCA_964500245.1 uncultured Thermoplasmatales archaeon
CGGCGCCGCAAGAACTCTTAACCCCGGCGAGACGTGGGTACCGCGGAACGCACCGTGGACCCCTACCTCGGATACGAGATCGCCCTCGCGGCCGTGCTGCTCTACGGGGCGATCGTCTACGCTCTCTACGCGGCCGGCCGACTCGGTGCGAACCGGCCGATCTCCCTGTTCGGTCCGGCCCTGATGATCAAGACGCAGCGCGGGCGTTCCGCCCTTGACCGGTGGGGCCGGTTCAAACGGTTCTGGACTCCGGTCAGCGACTTCGGCATCGCGCTGTCGGTCCTCGCGATGGGGGTGATCCTCGCGCTCCTCGTCTTCGGAGCGATCGTTTCGTTCCGGATCTCCGCGGCCCAGGCCCCCACCGTCAACGAAGCCGTCGGGCTACCGGGGATCAACCCGTTCATCCCGGTCTCCTACGGCATCATCGCGATCGTGGTCGGGATCGTGCTCCACGAGCTCAGCCACGGAGTGGTGGCCCGGTCCCAGGGGATCGGGGTGAAGAGCCTCGGCATCCTCTGGTGCGTCGTCCCGATCGGAGCGTTCGTCGAGCAGGACGACGAGCAGATGCTCGCCGCGTCGCGCCGCAAGCGCGACCGCGTGGCCGCCGCCGGAGTGCTCGCGAACTTCGGCCTCCCCGTACTGTTCTTCTTCCTCCTCTCGGGGCTCATCGCCGGCTCTGTGGCCCCGAACGCGAACGGGGTCGGAGTCGTAGGCGTCCAGGGGAATACGCCGGCCTCCAACCTCACGGTGGCCCTCGCCCCGGGCGACATCATCACGTCGATCAACGGGACCGCGACGACGAACCTTGCTCAGTTCGAGTCGGCGCTGTCGCACACGACTCCGGGGGAGAACGTGTCCCTCGCGTACTATTCGTCGAGCCTCGGGCGTGTCGTCACGACGAGCGTGGTGCTTGCCACGAACCCGAACAACAAGACCCGCGGATTCCTGGGCGTGCAACCGGCGTTGCTGACGCCGGCCGAGCTCAAGCAGACCCTCGTCTGGCCCCTCGGCAGCGACCAGGGCCCGCTGGAGGGACCGGTGTACTGGATCATCCTGCCGCTAGGAGGCCTCGAGCCCATCTCCGGTGGGGCGACGAATTTCTTCCACCTCACGGGCCCCCTGGCCGGCACGAACCCGACCGTCTTCTGGGTGGGGGCGAACATCCTTTACTGGCTCGCTTGGATGAACCTCCTCCTCGGTCTTTCGAACGCACTTCCGCTCGTGCCGCTCGACGGGGGTCTCCTCTTCCGCGACTTCGCCGCCTCGGTGGCGGCGCGGGTGCGCCGCGGCTGGAGCGAGGCCCGACTGGATGAGTTCGCGGGCCGCGCGGTCACGGTCTCGTCGTTCCTGGTGCTCATGCTCCTTGTATGGCAGTTCGTCGTTCCTCGGCTCCTCTAGACGAGCGTTCGCTCTTTGCGGAGTACCCGTTCCTACCGGGGGCGGAAGCCCTCGTCGGGGAGGAGGCGGTCTCGGTACGCGCCCTCCTCGCCGACCCGGCGTTCGCCGCGGCACGGGCGCTCGGGCGCGCCCGTATCCTCGCCGCCGCGGACGACCCGCGCGGGGCCCGCGACCTCGAGGAGCTCGCCCGTGCGGACCCCGCCGTCCGGTTCCTCTCGTTTCTGTTCGCCCGTCTGGTCCTCTCCTCCGCCACCGCTCCGGCCGCGATCCGTCGCTGGGCGGTCGCGGAGGCCAAGCGAAACCACGCGCGCCTCGTCACCGTCGGGGCCGACGAGCTGGCCGAGGTGGCGCGGCGCCTCGGCTTCTCGCTCGTTCCGGGGCCGGACGGCATCGAGGTCCCGCTCGTCGACTACCTCCGCCTCTCGGTTCCGATCCGCGAGGCGGAGTTCCGGCTTCCCCGGCAGGCGGTCCGACACGGTTCCGTGGAGGTCCGGCCGGCCCGTGCGGCCCGGCTGCTCCAGGAGGCCGTTCGCCTCCGACTTGCCGAACCGCTTCCCCTTGCGGAGGACGTCGTGGCGGACGTCCGGCAGCGGGAGGCGGAGCTGCTCGCGACGCTCGCCGAACGGATGCCGTCGCCGGTCGCGCGAGCCGAACTTCAGGGAGGTCCGCTCCGACCGGAGCTATTCCCGCCGTGCATCCGTCGGATGCAGCGGACCCTTCAGAAGGGCGAGAACCTCTCCCACTCCGGCCGCTTCTGCCTGGCGGCGTTCCTCCACCGGGTGGGCGCCGACTTCGAGACGATCGTCGACGCGTACCGCGGCGCGCCCGACTTCGACGAATCCGTGACCCGCTACCAGGTCGAGCACATCACGCTGCGCGACGACGGTCGGGGCTACGAGCCGCCCGAGTGCGAAACGCTGCGAAGCCATGGGCTGTGCGCGCGCGACGGCGACCCGAGTGCGACCGACGCGCGGGACCGGGTTCGGGACGAGCGCTGCTTCGACCCGTCGCTCCGCCACCCGCTCCAGTACTACCGCCGTCGCGGGGGGGCCGTCGTCGGGGGCGACCGCGACGACTCGTCTAGGTCGGCCCCGCCGGCGGGAGCGCCCGATAGACCCGGATCGCCCGCGCGATCGCCGTCCACTGCCCGGCGATAACGAAGTACGCGAGCGCGACGTCGATCACCGTGAACTCCACCCCTCCGAGGTGGAACCGGGACCAGGGGAGCGAGGTGGCCCACGGCCAGGGAAGCGACCAATCGAACTCGAGGAACGTGGCGAGGGCGAGGACGATGAGCCGGTCCGCCCGCGATAGGAGGCCCCCGTAGAGGCGGCCCTGCCCGACGGCCTGGGCCTGGGTCCCCATGTAGCTCACGAGGAGGAGGCTCACGAGCGCGAGCAGGGCGAGGAACGGGTTGGCGTACGAGGAGAGGGCGATCCCGAGGAGGATCGCGACGTCCGCGTACCGGTCGAAGACGTGGTCCAAGAAGTCCCCGCGGACGGACGCCCGGTGGGTCTGACGCGCGACCTCCCCGTCGACGACGTCGAACAGCCCGGCGAAGAAGACGAGGGCCGCGACGGCGAGGAAGAGGAGGGGCGTCGTCCAGCGGACGAGGAGCGCGACGACCCCCGCGGCGACCGCGAGGGCGAGCGCGATACGGCTCAGGTCTCCCGGGTCCCAGCCGAGAAACGGACGGGCGAGCCGGGCGATGTACGGCTGGACGCGGGCACGATACGCTTCGAGGACCATCCGAGCCCACCTACTCCTTCCCTTCCCAAAGATGCTCGGTCACTTCGGGGTCCGCGAGCCAGTCCACTCGGCCGTACCGGGGACGCGGGCGGCGCTGCACGATCCGCGCGACGGTTCGCGCCACGTCGTCCGGCCAGAGCTTCGTCGTGTCGACCTCCCAGACCCGCCGCCCCGGCCGCACTGCCTCGGCCAGAACGAGGTCGAGGGCTTCGGCGAGGAAGTTCTCTCGCTGGTCCCGCGCGGACCCTCGACCGGCGCGCCTCAGGCGGTCGACCAGTCGTCTCGGGTGGCATCGCAACACGACCACGTCCCGGATCGGCAGGAGGTGCGAAAGATGCCCCACCACCACGTCGACCGCCGGCGGGTCCCGCCGATACCGGCGACGCATTCCCTCGAGGTCCACGGTGAGCCCGCCGCCGGTCCGGCGCGCGAGTCCCCAGGCCAGCGCGAGGTCGGAGACCTCGGTCGTCCGAAGCCGCGGGACAATCTCGCCGCCGTGGCGCTCTTCCCGGTCCCCGGAACCCCGGTCAGAGCCACCGCTGCCGGCATCGTGTTCGGACGACCCCGTGAGAGGGGATGAGCGCGTCGCTTCCGCCCGGCCATGCCTGGGCAGAAGGGAGGTCACGACCACGTCGGCGACGAAAACCGACCCTCAGGGCCCCTCACATGGGAATAAGCCAACTCCGACCCTTAGGGAGGGACGTTCATGTCGCCGTCCCGCCGGCCCGGAGCACCGCCTCGGAGGATCCTGGGTCCCCCACCGATCCGCTCGGTGGACCGCCTCTCGCTTCCGGTGGGGCAACGGGTCCCGGTGCCCCTTGCTCCCGGCGTTGCAGTGTCGTCCGCAGTATCGACCGCGGTAGAGGAGGGGGGGTTCACGGTGGTCGGGGACCGGCTGCTCCAATCGCCCAACGGGGATCGATTGGGAGCGGAAACCCACCTTCTGTCCGCCGAACGCTCCGTGCGGAGAGTCGCCACCGATACTCCGATGCACGTGGCGCTCGGTGGGTTGATGGGCGCCGGGGTCGGCCTCGGAGCGCTCGAGGCGTACCTCTTCGGCGGTCCACAGTACGCCATTCCATGGTGCCTCGGAGGCCTCGCCCTCGCGGGCCTGGTCTGGTGGCGGTACGGACGGACCTACGAAAGCGAGGTGATCGTGGTGAGCGTCTCCTCGCCTCCCACCCAGGAACGGGAACCCGCTGCAACGACGGGCGCGGGCGCAGGGGAGAACGTGGCGTGGAGCGCGGGCCGGGTCCGATCGATCCTCTTCGGTGGGACTCGGACCGCGGTCGGCGTGAAGGATTGTCCGGTGCCGCTCATGGAGGCGCTCTCGGGGGTCGTTCGCCGCTTCGAGGCCGAGCTGCGTCTTTCGCCGGCTCGAGCGCCCGGCACCCCACCGGCGCCGGGTTCCGCCCGGCCGGTGTCAGGGGAGGGTTCCGGCGGGAGCGCCTAGATAGCCTCCCGATTCCCATGCCCTGAGAAGGGAGCCGATCAGGCGAAACGCAGGGAAGAGAAGGTCCGGCGCCACTCGAGGACCTCCCGACCGACCGATTCGCCTAGGACGCCGCCTCGGTGCAAGAGGTCGGCGAGCCTCGGCATGTCGCCGGGCACCAATCCGAGCCGAGTGATCTCCGCGGCCCCGACCCGTCCGACGAGGTCCAGCAAAAGTCGCTGCGATTCGAGACGACGCGCGAGCGCCCCCGGGCCAAGGCCGTGGCGGCGACGCAACTCCTTCCGGTCGAACAAGAGCTGATGCGATTCGGTGAAGCCGTCCGCTTCGGCGACCATCGGGATCCCTCGGTCGGAAAGGGCGCGGCCGAGCGCTTTCGCGTTCGCCACGACGGTCCGAGCGTACTCGGCTCCCACCCGTTCGAACTCGAGCAGCGTCTGCCCCACCGCGGCGATCCGGTTCCAGTGGGCGTTGTCGAAGACTCTCCAGACGAGCGCCGGGTCGATCTGGGCGAACAGGTCCTCGCGGTCGGTAACGAGGAGCCCCCCCTGGGGTCCGAAGAACGACTTGTGGGTGCTCCCGTAGAGGACGTCGGCGCCCTCCCTCAATGGGTCCTGGAAGCCTCCGCCCGCGATCAATCCGAGCACGTGGGAGGCGTCGTACAACACGAGCGCGTCGTGCGCGTGAGCCTCCTCCGCGATCGCGCGGAGCGGGTAGGGGAACAGGAAGAAGCTTTGTCCGAGCACCACGGCCGAGGGCCGCTCCCGGCGGATCGTCTCCACGGCCTCCTCCTCCCGGACCCGATTGCCGGGCCCGGTGGCGGGAAGGGGTCGAACCGTGTAACCGAAGAGCGCGGGGATGTATCCGGGAGCGTATCCGTCGTACCCGCCCTCGGCGGGGGAGATCGCGAGCAGCCGGGATTTCGGGGGCAGTAGGGGGACCAGCGCGGACAGGGCGGCGATATGGCCCGAGAGGGGGCGGGTGGTGGCGCAGCGTGCTCGGAAGACGCGCGCCGCCGCGGCGTTCGCGAGGCGCTCGACCTCGTCGGTGTAGCGGGTCCCGGCGTAGCTGTTGTCGAGACGCTCGCCGTCGAACTCGCTCGTCACCGGGAGCGTGTAGCGGCCGGCAAGGTCGCTCGAGAGGTAACGGCGCGCCGTGGGCGAGACGGCGTTCTCGCTCGGGAGCAGATTGAACACTTCGCGACCGCGCCAGCGGTCGTGCGCCCGGACGAGCGCGGCGAGCCGCCGCTCCTCGTCAGCGGGCATTCGCGTTATCGGGCGCGGGAGCCGGGAACGCGGGCCCGTGGGCGAGCTTGCGTTGCTCGTGGTGACCGCATCGGGGGCACTCGAGCCCCTTCGCGCGCCGCGCGAGCAGGTGGTGGCAGACCTGGCAGCGAGCGGAGACGACCCCGAGAGACGACGGAGCGGTCGTGAGCTTCACGGAGGGGTGCGACTGGAGCACCTTTGCGAGGAGGATGTCTCCGACCGCGAACTCGTTCGACAGGGACTCGGTGTACCCCTCCTTCGCTTTGGACACGTGGACGGTCCCCTCGGGTTCCCCGGGGACCGGCCGTCGGCTCGCCGAGGTGGTGAGAATCGTGCAGATCGCCATCGCCGTCTTGATCTCGTCGACCCGGGCGTAGACGATCTCGCCCTCCTGGATCTCGGGCACGGCGTTTCGAGGCTCGACCCGGACGGTGCGGTCCCGCGGGTCGACGTGGGAGGTCCCGAGGACGGACGCGTAGATCCGCCCGCGGTTCTCGTACGTGCCGCGCCCGGGGAGGAACTCCTCCGCGGTGCCGAGGTAGTCGCCGGGCAGGACCAGCTTGGACTCTTCGTTTGGGGGGGTCATGGTTGCGATTCCGTCGCGAGCACCCAACGATCGACGGCGAGCGGGACCTTGGCCGCACGATGGTGCGGGAAGGTCCGAGGCAGGTTCCAGGGAACCGGTTCGACCTCGATTACGTGAGCGCCGCGGTCGAGCGCGAGTCGCGCTATAAAGGTTCGGGACGCGCGCGAGGCGAACGCTCCGATCGCGATTCCGGCGAGGGCGAACGCCCGGTCCCAGAACGGTCGGTCCGCGTGGCGCCGCTGGGCGCCGAACGGTGCGTTCATGACGACGATGTCCGCCGGCCGGCTCCACTCGACCACGTCCGAGACATGGAACTCCACGGGAGCTTGGGCGGCGCGCGCGGCGGCCCGGGCGGAGAGCACGAGCCGAGCGTCTACGTCGACGCCGACCACGGGGCTGGCACCGAGCAGTGCGGCCCCGATCGCCAGGCGTCCGGTACCGCACCCGAGGTCGAGTACCGATCGACCCGCCAGCGCGAACCGGCGGTCGAGGTCCGTGAGGAGGTTGGCGGCGGCCTCGGCGGGCGTGACGACCTGTTCGAGCGGAGCGGAGGGGTCGGAGGGTGCTGGGACCGCCTGGATCCGACGAACGAGTTCCTCTCGTTGCACGGGTCGGAGGAGCCGCCTCGGTCAGATGACG
>CAZCNZ010000148.1:0-11800 GCA_964500245.1 uncultured Thermoplasmatales archaeon
GCAGAGGTTGATCACGCCGAAGGTCGTCTCGAGGGGGGTGTGCTCATAGATCCGGTTAAGCACGATCTCGGCCGGCACGTCCCGCTTGAGCTCGACCACGATGGACATCCCGTTCCGGTCGGACTCGTCCCGAAGGTCCTCTCCCTCCTCGAGCTGCTCGCGCTCCACCTCAACCACCGCCGGACGATCCTGACCCGACGGACGAAGTTCGACCTACGGAAGACCGAGGAGCGGCTCCACCTCCTCGAGGGGTTCCTCACCGCGATCGACCACATCGACGAGGTGATCCGGATCATCCGGCGGTCGAAGGACGTCCAGGTCGCGGAGACCAACCTGATGGGAAAATTCCTGCTCTCGAGCGAGCAGGCGAAGGCGATCCTCGACATGCGGCTCGCGCGCCTCACCGCGCTCGAGCGCGAGGCGGTCGAGAAGGAGAAGGCCGAGAAGGAGGCCCTGGCGAAGCAGCTCAAGGCGATCCTCGCCTCGCCGAAGCTCCTCGACCAGCTGATCGCGGACGAGCTCACCGACCTCAAAAAGCGGTTCGGCGACCCGCGCCGCACGCGGATCGTCTCGGCGTTCACGGAGCGCACGCTCGAGGACCTGATCCCCGACACGGACGTCGTGGTGCTGGTGACCCGGGACGGCTACGTGAAGCGCCTGCCGCTCGAGCAGTACCGGCGCCAGCGGCGAGGCGGCCGCGGGCTCATCCAGATGGAGACGAAGGAGGAGGACTTCGTCATCCGCACGTTCATCACCCGCACGCACGACGACGTGCTGTTCCTCACGAACCTGGGCCGGGTCTACCGGCTCAAGGCGTACGACCTCCCCGAGGGAAGCCGCCACTCGAAGGGGAAGGCGGTCATCAACCTCCTCCCGAAGCTCAAGGACGGCGAGCGGGTCCAGACGCTGCTCCCGCTCCACTCGATCGAGAGCGAGGGGTCGCTCCTCTTCGCGACCCGCCACGGCCTCGTGAAGCGGACGAGCCTCGACCAGTACCAGAACATCCGCACGAACGGGATCCAGGCGATCCTCCTCGAGGAGGGGGACGAGCTTGTCGACGTCGTCCTCGTGACGAACGAGGCGACCGAGATGGTCCTCGCGACCCTCGCCGGACAGCTCGTCCGGTTCCCGCTCTCGGAGGTCCGACCGATGGGCCGGGCCACCTACGGGGTGATCGGCGTCCGGCTCTCCGAGTCGAAGGAGGACAAGGTCGTCGCGATGGCCCCGGTCGACGATCGGTTCCCGATGCTGCTCTCGCTCACGACCACCGGCTACGGGAAGCGGAGCCCGACCGCGGACTACCGCAGGACCCGCCGCGGGGCGAAGGGGGTCCGCACGATCAAGACTGGCGGCCGCAACGGTTCGGTGGTCGCCGTCCTCCCGACGACCGACGCGAGCGAGGCGCTGGTCACCACCGAGCACGGGATCACGATCCGAATGGCCGTGAAGGGGATCCGCTCGCAGGCCCGCAACACGCTCGGGGTCCGGGTGATCCGACTCGACGAGGGCGATACCGTCCGGGACGCGGTGATCCTCGAACCGCCGATCGAAGGGGTCGGCCCCGAGGGAGCGGGCGGGAAGCCCTCCCCGACCGAGCCCGAGCCGAACGAACCCCCCGCCGAGGAGGAGGACTCCGAGGAGGAGGGGACCGAGGACGACGAGGAGTCGGACGAAGGCTCGGAGAAGGACGAGGGGAGCGACGACGACGACACGGAGGATGACGATGCGTCGTCGGGCCAAGCGGGGTAGGACCGTCCTCCTCTGCCCGAAGTGCGGCTCGGTGCGGATCTCGCTGATCGCCGGGTCGATCGTCGGCCAGGTCTACCACTGCCAGAAGTGCGACTACGTGGGGTCCCTCGTCTTCGAGACCGACGTCGCCGACGACGGGACGCCGCTCACCCCGCCACCGTCCGAGGACGCGTAGGACCGGCCCGTTAGGGCTCGTTCTACGAGAGGTCCGGTTCGCCTACGGTCCCATCGAGGTCGAGCGCCGGGGAGGTCGCCCCGCGGACAAGCCCTTGGGCGGCTCGGACGAGGGAAAGGACCCGCACCGTCGGGGCCACGTCATGGGTCCGGACGAGGGCAGCGCCCCGCTCGGCCGCGACCACCGCCGCGGCGAGCCCCGCCTCGAGCCGGTGGGCCGGGTCGTCCGTGCCGAGCATCCAGCCGAGGAACGACTTCCGCGACGCTCCGACCACCACCGGGTAGCCGAGGCTCCGGAACTCGCCGACGTGCATCAGGAGCTCGAGCGACTGCTCCGCCGACTTCCCGAACCCGAGCCCGGGGTCGATCAGGATCTTGTCGGCCGGGACCCCGTCGGCGACGGCCCGCTCGGTGGCGTCCGCGAGCGCACCGAACACCTCGGCGCGCAGGTCGGCGTAAACGAGGTCCGACTGCATCGTCGTCGGGTCCCCCCGCATGTGCATCACGATCGCCGCCGCCCCGCTCTTCGCCACGACCCCCCGCATCGCCTCCGAGCGAAGGCCCTCGATGTCGTTCACGAGGTCCGCGCCGGCGTCGATTGCCTTCGCGGCAACCTCTGCATGGCGGGTGTCGACCGAGAGCGGGACCGAAAGGCGGCCGGCGAGCCCCGTGAGGACGGGACCGATCCGGGCCCACTCCGCCTCCGGGGAAATCGGCGTCGCCCCCGGGCGGCTCGACTCGCCGCCGATGTCGATCATCGACGCCCCTTCGGCCGCCAGGCGCTCGGCGTGGGCGATCGCCGCGGGAGGGTCGAAGTGCTGCCCTCCGTCGAAGAAGGAGTCCGGGGTCACGTTCACGACCCCCAGGACGCGCGGACGGTCCCCGAGGACGAACGAACGGTGGGGACCCGAGATCGTGCGTGGGGTTCGGGACAGGTAGGCGCGCAGTGCCCGGTCGATCTCGGCCGCCGCCTCCGCGAGACGGAACGGCTGCCGGCGGAGTTTCGGGAGCAGTCGCTGGTACTGTCCCCAGGTGGCGAGGATGACGACCGAGGTCGACGCGACCGAGTGGTCGGCGATTCCCCGCGCGTGGGCCGAATCCGCGCCGACGGAGAGGGTCTCCTGCTTCAGTAGGGGAGCCGCCTTCAACGAGACCCCGTCGAGGCGGACCGGGTAGATCCGCCCCTTGCGGGTCATGATCGCCACCCCTTCGGGGTCGCTCTCGGTCCGCTCGACCTCCCGCGCGACCTCGGCGAGCGTTTCCGCGGCGAGCACCCGGGCCGGATGACGATGCCGTGGTGCGGACGGTGGCGACGACCCCGACACGGTTCCGGGGATGGAGACGAGCCGAGAAAAGGAAGCGGGGCCGCCGGCGGCACGGTTTTCCGTGGACGAGGGAGTGGTACGTGGGAGAATCGATGGCTCGTCGAGGCCGACTGATCGCCATCGAGGGCGCGTCCGGCTCGGGCAAGACCACGCTCGTCCAGGCCGCGGCGCGGTCGCTCGGTTGGCGACCGCTCGCGGAGGCGTTCGACCGGCTCGACCCCGCCCCGTCGCTCGAGTTCCGGTCACCGCGCGAACTCCTTTGGCTCGAGGCGGTGCTCCTCGTGGAAGAAGTGCGTCGCTACGAAGAGGCGAGACGCGCCACCGCCCGCGGCGAGACCGTGGTCGCCGATACCGGGTTCCTGGGGCCCCTCACGTACACGCGCGGGCTGGTCGACCTCGGCCGGGTACCCCCCTCGACGTCTCGGGCGGTGGAACGCACGGTGCGTTCCCTGCTCCGGAACGGAGCCCTCGGGATCCCCGACCTCACGGTCTACCTTACGACCACCGTCGCCGAGCGCCGACGGCGCGCGCGGACGAGAGGACGCCGCCACCCGGCTTCGCTCCAGGCCCGGCACGAGGCGGTCGGCGTCATCGAGCGGCGGTTCTTCGAGGAGGTGGTTGCGACCGCTCTTCCCGACCGTTTCCGAACGCTCCGGGCGGACATCCGACCCACCGAGCTCGCGCTCCGGCTGGAGAGGCTCGTCAAAGAGGCCCGCCCCACCCCCGTGTCCCGGGCCGAGGCGCTGGCACTCCTCGTACGAGGGCGTCCGCCGGCGGGGAAGCGCGGCGTCCGAACGTCGGCCCCAACCGTTAAAAAGCCCACCCGGCCTGCTCCGCACCCTCGCGACCGTCGATGAAGCCGCTCGATGCCCTGCAACAGAGCCTCCACAAGCGGGTCCTGGTGGAACTGAAGGGCGGACGCTCGTTCCGCGGAACGCTCGATGCCTTCGACCAACACCTGAACCTCGTCCTTTCCTCGGCCGAGGAGGTCGTGAAAGACCAGGTGACCCCGCGTTCGGGCCTCACGCTCGTGCGGGGCGATTCGATCATCTACATCTCACCGTAAGCCGAGTTCAGCAACCGAACGGAGTCGAACCATGGGAAAGGGAACACCGTCCCGCCGCGGAGGAAAGATCGTCCACATCATCTGCCGCCGCTGCGGTCGCCACTCCTACCACCGCCAGAAGAACTACTGCGCGTCGTGCGGCTTCGGTCGCACCCCGCGTCGGCGCGGCTACGACTGGAAGAAGCTGAAGTAACCCCCACCCCGGAATCTCGGGGTCCTCAGGATAGCCCTACGCGCCGGCGACACCGCAGATCACGTGCGTCGAATCGGGCAGCGGACTCTCCCAGCTGGGAGGGGGGCTCGGCCAGACCACGAGGAGGAGTCCATCGGAGGAGGTCCAGGTCACCTGGGCCCCTATGGGGTTGCTCAACAGGAGGACGCCGGTGCCGGGCTCGTTGGGCCCGAGGACGGACATTTCGAGTCCCGGCGTCCCGTTGGGAGTGATCAACGGGAAGACGTTGAACTGGTACCCGAGCAGAGTGGTCGAATTCCCAAAGTAGGGGCAGGGTGCCGGCTCGTGGCACCAATGGTAGACGTTCATCGTCTGCGTGCAGTACACGCCGCCCTCGTAGAACGAGGAGCACGGATTGGCGGTGGACGGGCTCAGGATGGCCCCCGAACCGAAGCCGGCCGCCAACGCGACCGCGCCTACGGTGGCAATGATGACGACGCTCATGCGGACGCTGACCGGGTCGGCCATGGTCCTGACGCCGCTTCCGTTGGCGCTAGAGTACCGCGCTTCCCATCAACCCTTAGGGGCGGGCATCGACTGCGGGATTCCACCGGGCGGCGGGCCTCCGCGACCCGGGAAGGAGCGAGGGCGCGAGACGGCTGGCTCGTTGGCGAGCGCGAACCGAAGGGGACGGTCGGCGGCCTTCCGGATTCCCACGCGCCGGCCGATGAGCACTGGGCCGGTCTTCCCCGTACGCCGCCTCACGCCGACGCGAGCCCCCGCCACCGTGTCCAGCCCGTCGTCCTCCCGAGAGATTCGGAGGAAGCGACAGAGGCGTCCGGGCCCCGAGGCGGTCCCGGGGGGAACCGAGTCCGCATCCCCGGCCCGCAAGAGCACCGCTTCGCCACGTCGCGCGACCAGGTTCGCGCAGACGACCTGGTGGATCCGATAGACGTAGAGGGTACCCGGGGAAGAGAACATCGACCGGTTCCGCGCCGTAGGCCCGCGGAAGGCGTGGCTCGCGGGGTCGTCTCGCACGTAGGCCTCGGTCTCGACGATCCGGACCGACCGGCTCGTGCGGTGGGAACGGACCCACAGCGTGGCGCCGAGGAGGTCCCGCGCGACCCGTTCCGCGGGCCGGTCGAAGAACGCCCGACCCGCCCGCGCGCCCGGCCTAGAGAATCTTCCCCCGGTCGCAGAGCGGCGCGCCATCCACGGCGACCGTCGCCTCCCCGACGGTGATCCAGGAGAGGAACCGGCAGCGGTTCCGGCCCCCGTAGAGAGTGTTCCCTCCGATCGCGAGCGTGACCGTTCCGGCTTCCTCGTCCTCGGCCTGCGGGACCCCTGGAGCGAGCGCGGAGTTGAGGCCCAGGGCGAAGAGGGAGACCGTCTCCCGACCCCGCGGGGCCCGCGCGAAGTCGGTCTCGAACGCATCGCCTCCCTCGGTGTACCAGTAGTTGCGGAGGCGTCCGGCCTCGACCTCCCACTGACCGCCGTCGACCTGGCCCGGCGAAAGGTAGCTCGGGCGGTTCGCGACCACCATCCCCTCGGCCGACGTCTCGTCGACCGCCACCACGACCGACCCGGCCGGCGCCGCCGATACGAGCCGACCCCGACGGCGGTCCTCCGCGTCGACGGACCCGTCGTCCACCCACGGGACGCGGCCGCGGAGGCGGAGCCGAAGGTCGGTTCCGTTCGCCGCGGTCAGGCGAAGCTCACGGCCCTTCGCGAGCAGCGCGGCCGCGCGGTGGCCGTCCTTGCGAAGAACCCCGTAATCGACTTCGGTGATGCCTCGGATCAGCTGGCTCCTCCACATCGCTCCCGGAACTCTCCAGTGGTCGGCCTGGGCGTCCGAGGCGTATTCGAGAAGACAGCGGAGCGAGCGCAGCCGGTTCTTCCGGGCGAGCGCAAGCCACTCGTCGTCCACGCCGACGAACGGGGCGAGGAGGTGCGGGGGCAGCGCATGCAGCCGGGGACGGTCGGCCGGACCCGGGAAGTAGACGAGGGCGTCCGCCTGTGCGAGCGCCGCGCGGACGGGTCGGGAGACCCCGGCCCAGCGACGGGGAGCGGCGCTCCCCTCCATGCTCCTCCAGAACGCCGCCTCGTCCTCGAGGAGGAGAAGCGCCGGGGCACCGACGCGACGCGCCTCCGTGACGCAGGCACTCGCCCAGGGGAGGGTATGGTTCCAGCTCACCACTACGAGGTGCTCGCCGCGTCGCACCCCGAGCGCGCTACCAATGAGCGCCCGGGCGACGGCGGGCGGGGTCGCCTCCTCGGCAGGCATGGCAATTCGCTAGGAGAGGCGCGGCCCGATTAAGGATTCGAACGACGCCATCGGGCGACGATGTCGGGCGACCGGGCCCCCGGGCGCGCCATCTCTCGCGCCACCGCGACCAGCACCCTCCCGGCATCCGAGCGGGTCTCGGGGAACCCGATCGGTGGAAGGGACGACGGGAAGTGCGCCCATCCGCCCTCGTGTCGCGCCGCCTTACGGACGACCTCAGCGACGCGCCGGCCGCGCGCGAAGTCGGCGATGTCCGTTCGCAAGCCCCTCGAGACCCCGGACCGGCGAGCGAGGTCGATCCAGGCGCGGACCTTCTCGGGTCGATGCTGCCGATGGGCGGAGCCCCGACCGAGTACGCCGTTGAAGTAGAGGAACGGCCCGTCCACCTCCATCGCTTCGATCAATGTCCTGCTCCCGGTGACGATCCGCAGTTCGGCCCGACGGAAGCGGGAACGCCACGCGCTCGGAGGGATCGGCGAACTGACCAGTCGGACTCCCGCCGACCCGGCGATGCTCGGCCACGGCCGGGGCGAACGGACGAAGAGGTGCACCGGGGGCCGCACCCCGGAGAGGCCTCGAAGGACTGCGGGCGCGATCCGTTCGGCGCTCGATGGACTCGCGTACCACACCCACTCCCGAGGACCACGTGTTCGTCTTCGTCCGGAGGTGGGGATGGCCCGGCGCCCCGAGCCGAGCGGCCCGGTCTGGACCGCCTCCGGGAACTCCCGGCCGAACGCTCGGTCCGGGCGGAACGTCGCGAAGAGGTGGAGGACGTTCGGGCGGTCGAACCCTCGGAACTCGCGGAACGCGGACCGGAACGCAACGACCTCGTTCGCGGCTTCGGCGGCCCGGAGGCGCGGGCCGAGGGCTCGGGAAGGGACCCCGCCCTCCCGCAGGCGCTCTCGGGTCTCGACGCGGCTCGGCAACGTCCGGGCGAACTCCTCGAGGCTCAGGTGAAGCGTTCGGTCGGGGCCGTACGCCTGTTCGACGCTGCGGGCCTCCGCCTCCCAGGGACCGCCGCGGCCGAAGCGGGTCGGCCGGCTGGGCCCGGCGCTCACGCCCCAGGACGGCGCCACCGTGACGGCCGCCCGAGCGCGAGGGGCGATCGACGACCGACGCTCGACGGGAGGCCACTCCCACGGGCCGTCCACGCTCGGCGGGAGCGCGTGGTGCGCCTCCCGGTACAGCACGAGGGGGATTCCCGCGCGAGCGAGGTACCGACCGGCGGCGAGCACCTCCTCGATGTCGCCGAGCCCGCCGCCGACGACCGCCGGAAACAGGTAGACGTCGACGCCGCCCGTTCGCGGGCGGCGCTCAGTCGACGTTCCGGTAGAGCGTCCAGAGCGGGCGGGCATCGTGGAACCCCACGGCCTCGAGCGCGGCGCGCCCGCGTGGGTTGTGATCAGAGACCATCGTGAGGATCCGTGGGACCCCGCGGGCGGCGCACCAGGCCACGGCCGTCGCCACGAGGTCGACCGCGAGCCGGTCGTCCACCGACTCGGAGAGGGTGGGTGCGGTGAGGTGCCCCGCCTCGCTCGCCCGTGAGACCGCGGCGGCGACGTGCGCCTCGGGGCCGTGGCCTCGGTCGAGCACCCACGCCGCATCCTCGGAACCGAGCATGTGGCTGATGATTCCGCTCATGACGAAGTGGTGCTTCCGGGTCGGAATCACCTTCTCGACCTCGGGTGGGGTCTGCCGGCGCGAAATCTCCACAAGGGCCGACGCGTCCGACCGCCGCATCGGGCGGATTGATGGGTTCGGCTCGGTTGCTTGGGCGAACCGACCGGTCGCATTGTGGAGGAGATGGGCCCGTGACTGAAGCGGCAGGTACCCGAGGGAGTCGTAGAGGGCGCGGGCCCCGGTGTTGCTCTCGAGCACGTCGAGCACGACGTACTTTCGCTTCGCGCGCCGGGCCGTCGTGAGCGCCTCCGCGAGCATCTGACGTGCGTAGCCGCGTCGGCGGTAGGCCGGGTCGACCACGACGTTGCTGACGTACGCCGCTCCAGTGGGGAAAGTAACAAGGGTCGTCGCGACAGCCCGCCCATCGGCCTCGACGACCAGGGCCCGAACCATCGGCCGGCCGAACGCGCCCAGAATGAAGAGGAGGATTCGGGTGTCCCAGCGGAACACGCGTCGGAAGATCTTCTCGAACTCCTCGCGACGGTTTCCGAGGAGCACCGACTCTTCGGGAAACCCCCGCTCCAACATCTCCAGGTACGCGGGCCCGTCGGCCCGGCGAAGGTCCCGTAGCATCAGCCGGAGTCCTCGTCCTCGGCGGTCGACGGAAGCGCGATCTCAAACAGCGCGCGCAGGGTCGGGGTCGGGTGGTCGGGTCGCAGTTCGGGGAGCGGGAGGCGGGCCAGACGGTCGAGGTCCTCCTCGTTGAGCTGGCCGAGCGCGTCCACGAGCGACCGATGGATGAGCGGGTCCGGGAGGCCGTGCGAGAGACGGCCGAGCGCCTGCACCACCGCGTCGAAGAGGCGGCTCTCGGCGTCCGAGGTGAGCCGTTCGTCCGTGCCCTCCTCGGCGGCCGCCTTCTCCTCCGATGTCGGTCGGGTCTGGTATAGCAGGCGGACGAGGTCGTCGCGGGCCCCGTCGTCCCTGAGGCGGCCGAGCGCCCAGACAGCGGCGAGCCGCACCTCGGCCGCCGCGTCGAACAATTCTTCGCGGAGTCGGGGCGCCGCTTCGGCGAGCCCGAGGGAGCCGAGGGCATAGATCGCCCCCCGGCGCGCCCACGGATGGTCGTCCTTGAGCAACTCAAGGAGGGGAGCGAGGTCCTCCGGGGTCCCGACCGACCCGAGCGCGACCGCGGCGGCACCCCGGACCGACCAGTAGGAGTCGCGGAGGTGTCGTCGTGCCACGTCCCGGGCCTCGGGCGGCGCCATCTCGCCGAGCGCGTACACCGCGCAGACCCGGATCCAGTGCGATGGGTGCTCCGCCCATTCCACGAGCGCCGGCACGGCCGACGGGTCCCCGATGCGACCGAGGGCGACGAGGACCGCGGGCTTCTCCCAGGTCTCCGGGGTCCTGAGCAGATCGAGAAGGAGCGGGACGCTGCCGAGGTCCCGGTGGCGGCCCGCGACCACCGCCGCTGCGACGCGAACCCGACGGGCCGGGTCTCCGAGATACCGTCGGGCGATGGACCAACGCTCGGGCTTCGACGACCGGCCGACCGCCAGCACCGCCTCGCGGCGGACCCGGTCGACCGGGTCGCTCAACAGGCGCTCGAGCGCGGGAAAGCCCGCGTCCGGGTCGATTCGGCCGAGGGCGATCGCGACCGCCCGGCGGACCGTGGGGGCGGGGTCGTCCGCGCGCTCTTCGAGGGCCGCGAGCGAGCGCGCGTCCCCGAGCGCCACGAGCGCGAACGCGGCCTTCGTGCGGACCTCAGCGTCGGCGTCGTCGAGCGCTGCCTCGAGCACCTCTCGACCCGCCGGTCGTCCGATCGCTCCGAGCGCCTCGACTGCGGCGATGCGGACCCGCGCATCCGGGTCGTGGAGCGCCGTCGCGAGCGTCGTGCCCGCCCGGGAATCCTTGAGGATCCCGAGCGCGACCGCGGCGGTCTCGCGCACCCCCGGCACCGGGTCGCTCAGCGCGCGCAGGAGGGGACCGATGTCCTCCAACGCTCCGTCCTGCACGCTTTCGCGGATCGCCGCCGCCCGCTCCGCCGCCGATGGCGAAGATGCGTCGGGGGCCCGCGCACGGTGGCTCGGGCCTTTGCGGGGAGGACGACGCGCTCGGGCGACCATCGTTGGTGGACCGAACCGGAGGTTAATATCTCTCGGAAGGGAGCAGCTCCAAGCGCGACTGGGCGGCCTCCTCCGGGGACCGGTACTCCTCGCGCTCGGGGGCCGGCGCTGCTCCCCATCGTGCCCGGAGCTGTTCGCGGTCGACCCCGAGCGGGGCGAGCAGGGTCTCGGCCGCACGGGCGAGGAGTTCGAGGTAGGCGCCGGCGTCGTACCGTTCGTTCCCCTCGAGGAGCTCCGCGGGCCGGACCCGGTCGCGGAACGAGCGGCTGCGCCGGTCGAGGAGGACGTACCGCACCACCTCGCCCGGTCCCCGGGTCGCGCCCGCCTCCTTGAGCTGGCGCAACGCCGCGACCGAGTCGGTGAACGTGACGAACGCTTCGGGCGCCTGGCCGATCCGGTGGGCGATCAGGAGCTCGTCGACCGGCCACTCCCCGGCGCGGACCGCCTCGGCGAACAGGTCGGCGCGGGCGAGCGCCCGGGGCACGAGGGCACGGACCCCGTCCGCGTCCCGGGCCGAGCGCAGGAGCGCGAGGACCTCCGCCTCGAACCGCCGCACGAGCCCGGTCGTGTCGTGCCGACGGGCGCCGATCCCGCGGAGCTTGAACTCGCCGTGCTCGTAGTAGCCGAAGTAGCGGTTGGGAACGCCGAGGCCGTGCGTCACCGCCGGCAGAAAGACGATCCAGCGGTACCGCCCCTCGTAGCCGAGCGGCATCCCGACCTCGCGGCTCATCCGTCGGGCGAACGCCTCGGGGTCCGGGGGGTGCCCGGGGTCGTTCGGCCGGAGCCAGAGGGAGTCGACGATCCCGTGGATCACCGAGTAGCCGGCGCGTTCCGCCTCCGGGACGAGCCGGGCGAGAAGGTCGCGCGCGTAGGCGTTGATCGCCTCGTGGCACTCGATTCGGCCGAACCGGGCGTTGCGGTACCCCTGGTAGCCGAAGGCGGTCACGAGGATCCATTTCAGCATCTTGACCCGCCGCTTGAGGCGGACCGCCTCCTCGGGCGCGATGCCGGGGCGCTTCAGCGCGGCCTTGTAGGCGAGACGGCGCTCGAGGAGCGGCGCGAGGGTGCGGGGGATGAGGCCGACCCGGCGCGTGCACGAACGGTAGCCGAGACCGGGCGCGCGCACCGGGCTTGAGGGGCAGCATCGGCACTCGAGCGTCTCCGCGGAGAGGTTCTTCGTGACCATGATGTGCGGGTAGAGGCTCGCGAAGTCGAACTCGTCGATGTGATCGTGCACTCCGACCGGGGGAAGGAAGATCACGCCGCCGCGGTCGGCGGCGACCA
>CAZCNZ010000149.1:0-12897 GCA_964500245.1 uncultured Thermoplasmatales archaeon
TGGTGAAACGGCCGACTCCCCGGGAGCAAGCCCTGACGGACGGGATGAAGCGTTTCCGCGACCGTCGAGGAGAGCGCGCAGTCGAATGCTGCCTGAAACGGAACGGGGCTTACTACCACGACCTGGCCGGCACGTCAGTAAGATGATGTGCCGCCGGCCCGGAAACACCCGTTTCCGGGCCGGGAACCTCGAAGACCCGCGAAAGCTAGAGCACGGGCGCGACCCTGTCGAGTGCTTCGGGATCGGATAGAAAGAGTTCCGTGTATCCGCAACCTCGACAGACGTATGCCCCGAACGTCCCCGATGCTGAGACCTGCCCCCAATGAAGGGCCAGGTAGGTCTCGGACGCAATGCCTCCGCCGGTGTCGATTCGGTTCACCCACCGTACGTCCGGACTCCCGCATCGGGGACAATGTCGCCGAGGCGGGGTCGATGACACACCCCCGGGCATCGGTCGGGAATAGCTTGGCCCCTACATAATCGAGAGCCGGGACGGTGCCCACCGGGGGATTCCTCTGTATGCAGTTTGCACGTAAGGGGCTCACGAAAGTGGGTAGGGTCGGCCGGAGAGGCATTCGAAGGTGTGCCGGAGGCTGCCAGCGGATTCCCCGCAGAGGACGCTTCGCTCGATGAGGGATGCGGGTGCTTCCGGCAAGTGCCGGCCGGGAAACACTCGTTTCCGGGCCGGGAACCTCGAAGACCCGCGAAAACCGGTCGATCCCGGCTCGTTGTTCCGTCTGGTCGACGCCGATGTAATAGCTCGTTTCCGCTAGGTCCGCGTGTCCATAGATTCCCTGAACCACGCTGAGAGGAACCCAGGCTTGGTACGGAACTCGACCGAAGCTTCCCCGAAGGCCGTGAGGAGGCCGGGGCGGGAGACCGACGCCGCGTTCACGTACGTCATGTCCTCCTCGCTAGTGCAGCTCCTCGCGTCTCGATGCCTCCGCAGTCCCGTTGGTGTTACGGTTCGGCCCAGCTGGAGCTCGTTCGAAGTGAGAGGTCGGGGTGGTTGCAAGAATGGTAGACCGAGGTCGCTCTCTCTTCCGGCTGTGGGTTAGCTACAGAGTTCGTGCGATACAGGAGCGACAGCTGGCCCCCTTCACGAGCACCCGATTCGGTACGCTGGTCTTCGTAGGGGTAGACCTTGTGAGGTACGCGAAGTGGCGCCTGCTCGGGCTCCCGGCAAAAGCGCCCGTGGTGACTCTGGACCGTTACCAGCTATTGGACTGTGCTGTCGGCTCGGCCCCTTCCACGGGACTGTGGCTCGAGTTTGGAGTCCTGTCAGGCAATTCGATCAACTACATCTCACAGCGAACCAAACAGCCTCTCTTCGGATTCGACTCTTTCGAGGGTTTCCCTGAACGCTGGGCACCTTGGTTTCCTGCTGGGACATATTCGGGGGGGGGGTTCTGCCAGAAGTTCTTCCTGGAGTGACGCTCATCAAGGGATGGTTCGACCAGACCCTTCCCGCGTTCCTTCGAGCGCGGCCGGAGGAGCGCGTGGCTTTCTTACATGTTGATTGCGACCTCTACTCATCCACACTGACAGTACTGACCAACTTGGGACACCGCATCGCCGAGGGAACGGTGATTGTATTCGATGAGTTCTGCGGACTGATGCCCGACGACGAGGCCCGCGCGTGGCGGGAATTCTGCAGGAAGAATCGAGTGAGCTTCCGTTGGCTAGGTTGCTCGCTTCCGGGCGCCGTCGCCATTCAAGTCACGTCTGCAGCCCGAACTACGAAATAGAGAGCCTCGGTTTCCCGGGGCCCAATTCTATCCCTTCAGTCTACCGAATGCAGGGGTCGCCCGCATCCTTCGCAGTAGCCCGACGAGAACGGATTGCTGATTCCACACCCTGGGCACTGGATCACTGGAGGTCGATGAGGAGGTCCCCCTGTTTTCACGAGCAGGAAGGCCCCCACGAAGACCAGGATCGCACCGGGCAGGGCAAGGCCGACCATCACGAGATTGACCAGCACGACCATCGTGCTGCCGACGCACGAGTAGACTGAACACAACGCGACGGGTGCGCCGAAGATGCCGAAGAGCACTAGGACGATTCCGAAGAGGAGGTACGGGGCCCCTAAGCGGGGACGGGGGTCGTACGCCGAGGTCGGAAGCATGTTGGAATTATGTGTCGACACCAGTCCCTGAATCGACTCCAAACACATAGATGCTCCGAGATAGCCCGATTTCGGGGCGGGGACCTCGAAAACTCTCGGTTCGGGGCCGACTTGCAGTCTTGGCACTGCGACGGTCGATTCAAGTGTTAGGACGCACTTTGGTACCGTCAGAGGAACTACGCCGACCTACTCGGAACCACTTCCCAAAGGCGGTGAGATGTTGGTCTACGTGGTCATCCTGGCCGTTGTCATCGCGGTGTTTCTCCTCGGGGTCTCCATCTCGTTCTCCACCGCTTCCGTGTCAGGCCCGAAGACAGTTACGATTCTTCCCGAGGGGACCAACTTTCCCGTTCCGGCGGCGAACCATGTCGGCGTCGGGCCGGTCAACCTGACGGGCCAGCAATACTGGAACGTGAGCCTTTCGTTCATTTCTGACTGGATGGTCGATTTCTTCGAGATGAATTGGACGCAATATCAGTCGTGGAGCCTCCACCCGGGAGCGTTTCCGAGCGAGTGCACCATGGACATGCTGGACACCGAAGGAGGAGGGGGAGTCACGATCATCTCGGTGATTCCCCCCGGGACATTCTACTACGTTTGGATGAACAACAACACGCAGTACTCCGCGACAATCACAATCTTCAGTTTCATGGCCACGAATTGATCGGATTGTCCTCTCGATTTCTGAGCGTGTAGGGCCCCATTCTCCCAGGGTTGTCGACCTATGCCCAGCGCCGCTGCTCGGGGCCGACTGGTCTAGGAACCGACGGTAAGGGTCGCACAGGTAGCGAGCGCCGCCGATTCGAGGGTTATCAGCTCCGGTGGCTTCCAGGGGGTCCGATGAGGGCCGCTTTCTGGGCTGCTCTCGCCGGCACGCTCGCAGTTCTGTCCGCTGTCCCACTGCTCTTGGAACCCGACCCGTTCGACGCCTTCCTCGTCTGGGGGGTCCTGTCGGTGGCAACCTTCGTCTGTATCGTGATGGCCGTCCAGCAGTGGCGGATCAGTCGTCCCTGACCGTGTCGCAGCCTCCCGACCGGTTCGAAGGAGTCCCTCGGAACCGGTAGGGGATGGCGGCGAGACCGTTTCACCTCCCCCGAGCAGGGCTTAATTCTGATTGCGGTCGTCCGGGACACGTGTCCGCGTCGCGCCGTCGTCTGTCCGCGATCATGTTCACCGACATGGTCGGTTTCTCGGCGCGGGCCCAAGAAGACGAAGCGGCTGCGCTCTCGGTCCTCCAGGTCCACAACGCGCTTCTCCGCCCCATTTTCGCGGAGTTTCACGGCCGGGAGATCAAGACGGTCGGAGATGCGTTCTTGGTGGAATTCGACAGCGCCCTCGACGCGGCCCAATGCGCTATCGCCGCGCAAAAGGCTCTGAGAGAGCGGAATGCCGAGGTCCCGGAAGCCGACCGATTCCAGATTCGGATTGGGCTCCACGTCGGGGACGTTGTTCAGGCCGACGGAGACGTCCTCGGTGACGCGGTCAACATTGCCTCTCGCATAGAGCCTCTTTCCGACCCCGGCGGAATCAGTGTGACTCAGCAGGTCTACGACCAGATCCAGAACAAGGTCGATGCGACATTCGCCCGTCTCCCTCCCGTAGCACTCAAGAACATCCGCGTGCCGATGGGGGTGTACAAGGTGGTGCCGCCCTGGGCGGCGCCGAAACGGGAAGGCCGGATGTCCGCGAGCGGGATGGGGCGGCAGCTGGCGGTCTTGCCACTTGCGAACATCAGTCCCGACCCCCACGACGAATACTTCGCCGACGGGCTCACGGAGGAACTGATTGCCGTCCTCTCCCAGGTCCCAGGTCTGAGCGTGATCGCACGGACGTCGATCGTCCCGTACAAAACGGCCCCGAGGTCGATCGCCCAGGTAGGGCAGGAACTCGGCGTTGACTCGGTCCTGGAGGGGAGCGTTCGGAAGTCGGGCCAGAAGATTCGGATTACGCTCCAGCTCGTCGACGTGAGCACTCAGCGTCACATCTGGGCGAGCACCTACAACCGAGAACTCGACGACGTTTTTGAGGTCCAGTCCGACATCGCCTCACGCACGGCGGAGGCGCTCCGCTTAGAGCTCGCCAAATCCGAGCCCGCGAGCTCCCGCAAGGCTCCCACCTCGAACCTGGAGGCCTACGAGCTGTACCTGCGCGGACTCGCTGCCGCCGGTCACTCCGATCGGCACCGTAATGTCGAGGCGGTGAGAGCGTTCGAGGCTGCGACGAGACTCGACCCCAAATTCGCGGACGCCTACGCCTCGTGGGCGCAGCTTTACGTGCAGGCAGCGGGAGATAGCCTATCGTTCCGTGAGGCGATTCCGCGGGCCCGAGAACTATCGGCCCGAGCCTTGGCGCTCGACCCAGATTCGGCGGAGGCGCACGCGGTCCTCGGCAATATCGCAATGCAATACGACCATGATTGGGTGGCGGCGGAACGGGAGTTTCGACGAGCGATCGAGCTCAATCCCAGCAACCTCGGTGCCCACTACTTCTTCGGGATGATGCTCATCGCGCTCGAACGATTCGACGAGGCCAAGGAAGTCTTGCGTCAGGCCGTCCGCCTCGACCCGAGCGGCCACCATGAGCACGTGCTCTCGTGGGCCGTGAGCGAATCCGGGGATTGGGCGGCAGGGCTCCAGCATGCGCGGCAACATCTCGCTGACGAGCCGAACTCGCTCGGCAACCACACGATACTCGGACTGTCATACCTGTCCCTCGGTCGTCGGAACGACGCCCTCCATGAAGCGGACTGCGCTCTCGAGCCGGCGAACGACGACGAACGGTTCGATCATGCAATGTTGAACGCGCTCGTGGGACGTCCCGCGGGAGCGCGGGAGATCATCGCAGAAGTCGCGCGAGGGGAGGCGAGGTCCTACACCTCGGATACCCACCTCGCCATGCTTTACGCCGCCCTCGGCGAGCGCGAGAAGGCACTCGACCTTCTCGAGAAGGAGTTCCGTGAAGGAGATCCGCTTCTTTGGCTCTTTTACCGGGGCGTGTTCTTCGATTCGCTCAGGGACGACCCGAGGTTCATCGAGCTTCTGCGGAAATACGGGGTCCCGACAGGACCCATCCGACGACCCAGCGCCACGACTGGGTGAAACGCGACCCATGGCCAGGGGCGCGTACCGTTTGTTGCTTCCGAGGCCCGCAAGATTCCAATCCAACTCCCGCGACAACCCCCAATGCTGAGATTCTGGCTGTTGGGAGGGCGTCGGCCCATCCTCCCTTGGGAATTCTTTGTTTCTATCGGGGGAGGACTCTTCGGCGCGTCGGCATTGTTCGTCTTCCTCTTCCCGCTCTGGAACACCTACTTCTGGCTCGGGGCCGGGGAAGCCTTCATGTTCGTAGGCGCGGCCGTCGTTCTGGTCGTCCTTGGGCTTGTCCGGAGGGCCGAGACCGAAAAGAGGCACTGAACATCGCGATCGAAGACGCCGAGCCCACCGTCACGTTCTAAGAACCCGCGGGCCCATGGAGGGAAGGAACCGCAGATGTTCGAACGGATCCTCGTGGGCTTCGACGGGTCGGTCCACTCCCGCCGCGCGGTCCAGGTGGCAAGCGAGCTGGCGGGACGTTTCGCTGCGACCCTCACGGTGGCGGTAGTTCGTCCCACGGCCCACCGGGAGGAGCTCGCCCGGCTCGAGGCGTTGGTCCCGATCAGCGAGGACGGGAGAACGCTGATCACTCTGCTCGACGAGATGCGCGAGAAGGCGCTTGCCCACGGCGCTCGCGTGTTCGAGCAGGTGACCTTGCACGGGGAGGTGGTCGACTCGTTGCTCGACTATCTTTCGCGTAATCCCCAGGACCTCGTCGTGGTCGGGTCGAGGGGGCTCACCCCCGGCCGACGGCTCCTTCTCGGCAGCGTCTCCTCGGGGCTCGTCAACTCGGCCCACTGTCCCGTGCTGGTCGTTCGAGAAGGTCCGCCCCCGCCGGTACGATAGGCCGCCGACCGTCCGGCCGAGCGATCCAAATCCGAATCGCGTGAATCCCCGCGTTGGGGGACGGTCGCGGAGAACCCACCGATGAGTCGATCCGGTCCGAAAAAGACGGAAGGCGGGCGGGTCGCCCGGGAGAATGTCTTAAACCGTGGGTCCCTCTCACACCCCGGATGTCGCTACACGGCCGCGACGTGATCTCAATCCGGGACCTTTCTCGGGAGGAGATCGAGGAGGTCCTAGCCTCAGCCCGGAAGATGGTTCCGTACGCCGAGGGGAAGAAAGCGATGCACCCCCTCGACGACCAGATCGTGGCGATGGCGTTCTTCGAGCCGTCGACCCGAACCCGACTCTCGTTCGAATCGGCCGTCCAGCGGCTGGGGGGCAGCTGCATCACGATCGCGGACGCGGCGGCTTCCTCGATGCGGAAGGGCGAGAGTCTCTACGACACGATTCGGATGCTCTCGGGGTACGCCGAGGCGATCGTGATCCGGCACCCGAACGAGGGCTCGGCCCGTCTTGCGGCGCGCGCGTCCGACCGCCCCGTGATCAACGCGGGCGACGGAGCGGGCCAGCATCCGACCCAGACACTGCTCGACCTCGCCACCATGCAGGAGGCGTTCGACACACTGGCGAGTTTGAAGGTCGTCCTGCTGGGCGACCTCAAGTACGGACGGACGGTCCATTCGCTCGCGCACGCGCTGGCGCTTTTCGGAAGCGAGATCGTCCTATCCTCTCCCCCGAGTCTCGGCCTGCCGGAGGAAGTGATCGAGCGCCTCGAGCACATGGGCGGCAAGGTCTCGGTCGAACCGGAGCTTCACCGCGCGGTCCGGGATGCGGACGTGCTCTACGTCACTCGGATCCAGAAAGAGCGGTTCCCCGACGAGTCCGACTACCGAAAGGTCGCGGGGTCGTACCGCATCGACGCGACGGTGCTTCGGGACGCCAAGCCGCGTCTGATCGTCATGCATCCTCTTCCGCGGGCCGGCGAGATCGCCCCCGAGGTCGACGACACTCCCCACGCCGCGTACTTCCGTCAGGCGTTCCTTGCGGTGCCGGTGCGCATGGCGCTCCTCAACGCGGTCCTCGGCGGGACCAAGAAGGGGGGATAGGCCATGGTGCGCGAGCTCAAGATCACCCCGATCAAGAACGGCACGGTCATCGACCACATCACGAGCGGCCTCGCGCTCGACGTACTCCGGATCATCAACGTCCAGTCGCTCGACAAGGATTCGACGGTGAGCGTTGCGATCCGGGTGCGCTCGGGAAAGCTTGGGTGGAAGGATATCGTCAAGGTCGAGAACATGGAGCTCTCGCCTCGGAAGGTGAACGCGATCGCACTCATCACCCCCCAGGCGACGATCTCGATCATCCGCGACTTCAAGGTCCAGGAGAAGCGCTCGGTCGACCTTCCGGACCGGATCGTGGGGATCCTGAAGTGCCCGAACCCGAACTGCATCACGAACCAGCCCGAGCCGGTCGAGAGCGAGTTCGAGGTCACCGAGCGTCGCCCGGTCGTGCTTACTTGCGCTTATTGCGACCGGCGCGTCGAGAGCTTCCTCAACCACCTCGCCTAGTCCGGGAGCGCGGGCGTGGACCTCGGGTGGGTGGGTGGATTCGCCGTCGTCTTCGTGGTCATCGCGGTCCTTGAGGTCTTCGACCGGACCAGCTTCGCCCTGATCGCGCTGGCCGCGCGCTCTCACCCGTTCCAGTCCTGGGTCGGAGCGGCCACGGCGTTCGTCGCGACGAGCGCGGTCTCGGTCACCGTGGGCTCGGCGCTTTCCGACGTCCTGGGGCCCGGGCGGATCGGTCTTCTTCGAGTGGCCGGGGGCGTGTTCCTGATCGGGTACGCACTGTGGCTCTACTTTCACCCCGAGTCCGAGGACCCGAACCGGTTGACGCGAACCCCGCGAACCGCGCTCCTGACCGCGCTCGTCACGATCTTCCTGCTCGAACTCGGGGACACGACGATGATCTTCCAGATCGTCTTCGTCAGCGACTTCGGCTGGCTCATCGTGTTCGTGGCCGGCGCGCTCGCCCTCATCATGGTCTCGGCATGGAACTGCTTCTTGGGGTCGCGTCTCGCGACCCGGCTCGACCCGCACCTGCTGCACCGGGTGGTGGTCGTAGTCCTGGTGATCGTCGGGGCGTTGACGATCGCCTACGGCCTAGCGCCGTCCGCGTTCCCCACGCTCGGGCTTCTCCGCCCGCTCTAGTCCCCTCGGCATCGGCGGCAGGGGGCTCCCCCCGTGGTCGCTGTGGGGGGCTCGTCGCTCGAGGTCGTCGATCCACTTCTCCGACCCGGCGGGGAGCGCGGCTCGCATTTCCGGCGCGGCCAGCTGCCGCATCAGTTCGGCGGCGTCCTCTGTCCGGTGCTGGGCGTACGCCATCAGGGCGAGCCGGACCAACGCCTCGGCTCGGAGTCTCGGGATCGAGTCGCCGACCGGTTCCTCGGCGATTGCCTCCCAGCGGTCTCGCGCCTCATCGAGGGCGTCGTTGAGCGCATGCACCCGACCCTCGATCATCCACAACCGCAGAAGGCCGGGGGACGGAGGGATGAGATGCAGCGTGTCGGCGATGACGCGCGCCCGCCCGAGCGCGGCGTCCACCCCGCGGACGGCGCCCCGATTGAGCGTGATCTCGGCGATTCCAAGCTGGTGATAGAGCTCGATGGCCGGCAGTTTCGCGCGCTGGACCCCCGGGAGACTGCGCTCGCGTAGCTCCTTCGCTCGAGCGATATCTCCGCGGGCCTCGAGAAGACGCGCCTCGACATCCTCCGCGAGGTAGTCGAGCTCCCAGCGACGGGCACGTCCGAGCAGCGTCCGGGCGGCTTGGAGAAACTTCCCGGCCAGTTCCTGCTCGGCGGGGGTTCCCTCGACCCGAGACATTCCCACCGCCAGGAGTGCAACGGCCTGGAGGTGGCCGTCGGGAAGCTGCCGCGCGAGCCGGGCCGCCCGGTGCGACTCCTCCCGCGCCTCGTGCTGAAGATTCCGCTCGTAGTGGTATTCGGAGATCATCGCTTCGAACAGTACCTCGAGGTCGACGAGCTCCGCGTCATGGCACCTCTCCGCGAGCTCCATGAGCGTGGTCGATAGCGACGGTCGAGGTCCGACGACGCGCATCGAGAGGATCAACGGCTCGATCCACTCCGCGAGCGTCCCGGACGGCACGTTCGCATGCAGCGCGCGGTCGATCCCCTCGCGCAGCTCCGGCTCCGCCTCCGCGGGCCGCCCCGCCGAGAAGAGGGCCTCCGCATGGAGGAGCCGCAGTTCCGGCTCGAGCGGGTCCCGTTCGGCGGGGGGAAGAGTGCCGAGGCAGCCGATCGCCTCGCCGATCAGTTCCTCCGCCGTATCGTACGCCCGGAACTCGAGCCCGAGCTCGGCGGCTTCCAAAAGGTGGCGCAGCGCCATGGGACCGGGGTACCACGATAGGTAGTGTTTCGCGACCTCGACCCGGCGCGCGAAGTTCGGCTCCCGGGAGAGGGCCGACAACGCGTTCGCGATGTCGAGGTGCATCTCCTTCCGCTGCGACTCGGGCAGCTGGTCGATCGTCAGGGGAATCCAGGCCAGGTGCGGAATCGTGACTTTACCTTCTTGCACCTTCACGAGCCCCGCCCCTGTCGCAGGAAGCAGCGACTCCGCGAGCTGGGGGAAGTTGAGCCGCGCCACTCGCGAGAGGACTACCTCGCCGGTGGAACCACCGAGCAGGGCGACGTAGCCGCTGACCCGCTGGGTGACCGCAGGGAGGTCGTCCCAGATCGCCTTCAGTCGATGAGCCTCCCGGGGGTCCGGGGCGCTCGTTGTAAGGCGGACCCAGTCGACGTCGCCCCGGCCGAGGAACGCCTCCTCCCACGGGACGAACCCGGGCACCGACGTGTCGAGCGTGATCCCGATGAGCAGCGGCCGGAATCGGGCGTGCTGGGAGAGCGAGATCAGGAACTCGCGGCTCTCGGTGTCGAACAGGGCGCCGTCCTCGGCGAGGATCGCCACCGGATGGCGCTGCTCTCCACGGAACTCGGGAAGGATCTCCCGCCAGTAGGCTCCGGGATTCCCTTCGTTCGCGGACCGCCCGCGAACGGGCTGCCCGAGAAAAGTCGCTCGAGCCCGATCCCCACGGCTGCGGCGGGTCCTAGGCAGGCGCTCGGAAAGATACGGAATCACGGGAACGGTCCCTATAGGAAGCCCGTTGTCGGCCCCCTCCGTCGATTCGCCGTTCTCCGATGGGGAGTCGGCGGGACCAAGAAGAGTGGGTACCGGCTCGGGACGCAGTCCGGTCAGCGCGCCGTACGGGATCGACCGGCCGCGATAGCTGCCCTCGAGCTCGACGACCCGAGCGCCCTGGGCCTTGAGGAGGCCCTTCAGCTCCTCGAGCACCGACGATTTGCCGCTCGCGGGAGGACCCGCGATCACCACAGTGCGGCCGGAGTTCTCCGCAAGGCCCTGGACAGCGCGGAGGACCGGTGAAGGAGTGGCGGGCACCCGGGACCCCCCCTTCGTATCCCTTTCCGAAGGATTTAACGCTCTCTCAGCGGCCAAGGGCGGCGACTTCGTGGCGTCCAGCGAGCGTTTAAGTCACGGACCGAGTTTGGGCGACCGTGCCTCCCTCGATAACGAAGCGGCGTCGCGAATACCTGAAACGCTCGGTCAAAGCGGTCGATGTCACCCGCCGGGGGGGCGTCGGTGACCTCCTGGAGCAATTCCAAACTTCGTCGATTCAAGCTCGCAATCTGGGCCGCTGCCTCGAAGTCTGGGAGAACGCGCTCCGAGACCCCAAGCGGCCGACGATCTTTCTCGGCCTCGCGGGACCGCTCATCGCGGCCGGATTGCGCAAGGTGCTGCGCGACCTCATCGACTGGGGCCTGGTCGACGTCGTAGTCTCGACGGGCGCCGTGCTGTACCAGGACCTCTATCAATCGGTTGGGGGGCGCCATTGGATGGGAAGCCCCGACGCAAACGACGTCCAGCTGAGGGATCTCTACTTGGACCGTATCTACGACACGTACGTGGACGAGCTCAAGTTCGAGGAGACCGACCGGGTGATCGGTCGCATCACGGAGGACTTCCCCCCCAGGCCCGCGTCGTCCCGCGAGTTTCTCGGTTTCCTCGGCTCGCGATTCCCCGACCCGAGCTCGATCCTTGCGACGGCCGCGCGCCGGGGGGTTCCGGTCTTTTCCCCGGCTCTCATCGACAGTTCCATCGGGATCGGGCTGACGCTCCACTACCAAGCCAACCGGAGCAAGCAGGAGCGGTTCATCCTGGACGCGGTGCGGGACAACTACGAGCTCGTCCAGATTCTCTCCCAGTCCCCTCGGACCGCGGTGGTCTACATCGGTGGCGGGACCCCCAAGAATTGGATCAACGACGGCATTGTGATGGCGAACTATGCATTCGGCCGCGAAGGGGAGGGTCACTTCTACGCCCTCCAACTCACCACCGACGTTCCTCACTGGGGGGGCCTTTCCGGGAGCACGCTCGACGAGGCCCAGTCGTGGGGAAAGATCTCACGGACCGCCACCCGCGCGATGGCCCATGTGGACGCTTCGGTGGGCCTTCCCCTGCTCGTCGGGGCCCTTTGGGACCGCCGGAAGCGTTGGCAACCACGCTCTCGGCTCCGGTTCCACTGGTCCGGGGACGAGGTCCGGATCCGACGGACGCGTCCCTAGTCCCAGAGCTCCCACCCGATTTCGAAACCGTTACAAGCCCCCGAGACCTTACAATTCTTCGAGGTCGACCCGGGACAACGAGCCGGGTTTCTCGGGGGATCGGGTACACCCCAACAGTCAGGATCCGTGGTCCAAGAACCAAGGCGATGGGGATGATTGCAGAATCATCCACCGAGGGTAAATCGCGGAGGTATTGGCCCGGAAGCCCCGGGGATTGCTAGGGTCCGAAGGACCTGCAACTCCCACAACAGAAAACTGATGTAGATGCGCATCCGCGCGCATCTATGCGGACGGTATATCCGAAAGCCGATTCACGTCAGAAAGTCGGGGCGATTATATACCCAGAATTCCCGGCGCCTGCTTGGAGGTGGGTTCTTCCGAATGCACGGCTACGTCCCCGTCGTTCCCCCGATGCCGCACGACCAGCTGTAGTTCGTCCAGGGATTCCCCTGGACCGGCTGTGGTCTCCTAGCGTCAGCTAGGACACCGTGTCGGCGCGGACAGCCCCCCTCGTTGCCGAGGAGATCTTGGGCCCAAGGTCTGCCACGATTTTCTCCTTGAGCCAGGGCAGTTGTAGGCGGTCCAGCAGCTCGAGCGCTTCCAAGTAGTACTTGGTCGCCTGCTTCCAATCCTTTTGATCAGCGTACGCTTCCGATAGGTAGGTATTCGCAAGCACGAGAGAGTCCGAGGGCGGCAGTTTCTGCAGGACCTCCAGGCTGCGCTCTCCGTGCATGATGGCGTCCCGAGCCAGGGTCGCTCGAAGAGGAGGGTCGGCGAGCTGAGCCTGTCGGTTCTCGCTTGCGCAGAGGACGGCGAGCGTGTGACCCAGGACAAAGTCGTTCCCAAGCCGCTCCGCGAGGGCGCTTGCCTGCTTCGCGTAGTTCACGGCCTCGCCCCAACGGCCTTTGTCGGTCGCGAGCGAAGCGAGTCCGCTGTAGGCGTAAGTGAGTTGGCTCATGTACCCCAGGGCCTCGGCCTCGGTCCGAATCGTTCGCATCTCGACCTCGGCCTGCTGATCTTGGCCAAGTTCAGTGTACGCCCGGGCGCGAACCAGCTGCAGGTTGAACGCGACGTCCATGCGTCCCGCCGCCCGCGCTTCGGGGAGCGCGTCGGCGATCAGCCGCAATGCGGCGTCGGCACCGGTGTGGATCTCCGCGAGATGCGACCACTCTGCGATG
>CAZCNZ010000150.1:0-6919 GCA_964500245.1 uncultured Thermoplasmatales archaeon
CCTGCGGACTCGCCGCGTAGTCCGCCACACGCTCGTGAAGGGCTGGAACCTGGGCTGGGTGAGCTCCTACGCCGAGCTCGACCTAATGGCGAGACCCGATTTCATCGAACCGAAGGGCTACGTCTACATGGGAAAGTCGCGGCAGCGACTCGGCCGCGACCAAGAACCGACGCATAGCGACGTCGTCGAGTTCGCCCAGCGGCTCGCCCGCCAGAGCAGTTACCAGTTCCTCGATGAGTCGCCGGACTCTAGGGTCGTGCTGCTCGGACGATCGAGCGTAGAACGGTTCCTGCCCGGGCGGGACCTCGTTGCCCGTTCCTTTCCGATGGCAACGGCCCGCGCCGGAAGCTAACGGCTAGATCAGTCGCCAGTTGAGGACCTCGACGAAGATCGCCGCGGCCACCCCCATGCCCATCACAAGGTAGGGGTTGAGCTTCAGCGCCCTCGTCTCTTCCATGTCGTAGTACTGGATGAGACCCGCGGCGCTCGAGAAGCCCCGCTGGCGCTTTTCTGGCATGTTCGAACGCCGGAGCGTGACGGCGATATATAACCGCTCGCCGGGCGATCAGCGTCGCAACGAGTACCGTTCGCTATCGAGAATGGCGTCCTCGACCGCGTCGCGGAATCGGTCGACGAGGCCGATGCCGAGCCGGTCGGCGCTCCCCGAGAACAGCCGGTCGATGAACGAACGGGGCGGGCTGATCCGGACCGCCTTCCGGGACGGGACGCCGGTGGCGCGCGCAAGTTCCTCGAGGGCCCCTTCCCGGTCGGCGAGCGCATCGATGAGCCCGAGCTTCAGGGCCTGGCTCCCGGTCCAGAACTCCCCGGTAGCCAGCGGGAGCACCTCCTCGACCGGCTTCTTGCGTTCCTTTGCGACCAGCCCGACAAAGACGTCGTACCCTTCCTGGGTGATCGCCTGCAGCTTGGCGCGTTCGACCTCGGTGAGCGGGCGGTAGCCCTGGTAGGCGTCCTTGTGGACGCCCGCGTGGAGGAGTTCCACCGAGACCCCGATGCGGCGCAGGAGGTCCCGGACCGCGAAGTGGGCGGAGATCACCCCGATCGACCCGACGTCCGATTCGGGGTAGGCGAAGATCCTCCGGGCGCCGAGCGCCGCCATGTAGGCCCCCGAGGCTCCGACCGAGCCGATCGAGGCGTAGACCGGCTTGAACTCGTTCAGTCGCTTGACGGCGAGGTAGAAGTCCATGGAGGCGATGGCCTCCCCGCCGCCGCTCGAGACGTCGAGGAGGACTCCTTTCACCCGTCGCTTGTACCGCAGCGTCTTCAGCAGGCGGAGGTACGGTTCGACGCTGCGTTCGCGGATGGTTCCCCGGAACGTCACCTGGGCGAGGATCTCGCGCATCGTACCGAGAGCGAACGCCGTCGGCGGGTAATAACGCCGCCACCCGCCGAGCGTTCGACCGATGGTTCAAGTAGCCTGTTCGCGCACCCGAGCATGTGCAGTCCCGTCCGGGGCCTGGGTCCCGACTCCGTAGTTGGGCGCGGCGCAACCAGCCGGCGATTGCCCTGCTGCTCCTCGCCCCCTCCATCCCCGAGCTGTTGACCGGGTCCACTCCGGTCTCCGAGATCGTCTACAATCCCTTCGGGTTCGTGATCGGGTTCTCGCTCGACATCGCCCTCTACGGGACGGGTGCCCTCCTGATCCGCGAGGTCACGGTAATCCTTCAGAAGGGCTGGGGGTCGATCCTCCTTTTCGGTGCCGCCTACGGGATCGCGGAGGAAGGATTCGAGGTCCACACCTTCTTCCAGCGGTCCGGCACGCCGGTGGACTCCTTGGGGTCATATGGACACCTCTACGGGGTCAACTGGCTGTGGGCGCTCTCGCTCACCGTGTTTCACGCCACCTACTCGATCGCTCTCCCGATCCTCCTGACCCGGTTATGGTTCCCGGAGACGAAGGACCAGCGCTGGTTCGGTCGACGGGGAATCGGTCTTCTTGCGACGGTGTTCGTCGTCGAGGTCGTGGGATTCGGGGGATTCGTGGTCGGCCACGGCCCTACCCCTGCCGCACTCACGTTCTTCATCGCACTCGTGGCGCTCCTCGTGACCCTCGGCGTCTGGGTTCCGAAGGACCTCCTGTGGCCGGTCGCCGGACCCCGTCGGATCGGGACGGTGACGCTCGCATTCCTCGGTGCGGTCGAATTCCTCGTCTACTTCGTCGTGCTCGTGGTCTCGGGCCCCCAACCGATCCCCGCCGTCGCGGCCGCCGCGTTCTTGGTCTTGGCGGATGGCGCGGTGCTCGTGATTCTCCTGCGCCGCGTGGGGACCGAGAACCTCGAACGGTCCGAGTTCATCTTCGCGGTGGGGATGCTCTCTGCCCTTTTCGTGTGGGACGGGCTCATCGAGTTGATTCTTGTCCCGGGTATCCTGGTCGTTACGGCCCTCTTCATCTATCTGCTGTACCGGCTCAACCGAACCCTCCGGTCACGAGAGCCCTCGTTCGAGGTGCCGAGGGGCGCGGCCGGTCTTCCTCCCGCCGGCCCATAGGGGCTTTCCCGGCGGCCCCGAACCACAGTGCCCGAGAAGATCGACCGCCGTTGGCCAGTGATCGGCGCCCCGGTTTCGGAACGGGTCGGCTCGTGCTCCTACACTTACAGGATCTTCAGCAAAGGAGTGCGCGCCTCCGTGGGCAAGAGCACGCGGGCGCCAAGACCCAAGGACGGACCGGCGGGCGTGATATCGGCGATCGTTCGGCGGTTCATGGCTCGCTCGGCTACGGTTGGCTGGTGGGGACCGTTCATCGGTTCCTGTATCGCCCGCGAGGGTAACTCCCGAACGCACGCGGAACGCTCACGCTCGGTGAGGACCAAGAGAGAGGAGCGTCGCGGGCGCAACCGATTTGCCACGCCGTTCGAATGACTGACCGTGCCGTTTCCTCGTCCCGAGGTCGACATTCGTGTCCCCCCACCCGCCTTCGATGACCTCGTTGAATGGCTCGAGCGCTGGAGCTATAGCCTCGTGCTGCTCGAGGAGTTTCCCGTCGCCGACATCCGCGCGGCGATCATGGCCGTCGGGCAGGCGGTGGCGCGCCACCGGGCCACCACGGACCCCTGGATGGCTCTCCTGCTCACCTCCGACGAGGAGACCGCTCGTGGCGCCCGGGTGCTCCTCCACGACCACGAATGGTTCGCGACCTCGCTCGAGCAGTTCTGGTGGTTCTTCCGCGTGGTCGAGGCCGATGACCACGGGGGCCATCGGCAAGCGCTCGGTCAGTACGGCCGGGTCCTCGCCGAAGCGCTTCGCCGCCATCGGAGGGACGAGCGCTGGCTGGAGAGCCGGCGGAACGCCCGCCCTCCGGCCTCGCCCACCAGCGCCGAGAAACCCTAATTAGCCCGCCCGCGAGAGCACGGCGAACGCTCCATGGCCGCCCGCGGGTCCGAGGCCGTTTGGGTCGAGAAGTATCGACCCACCTCCCTCAAGGAGATGGTGGGCCAGGAGTCGATTATCCCCCTGCTTCGTTCGTACGCCGAGAAGCGGTCGATGCCGCATCTCCTCTTCGCGGGACCGCCGGGGAGCGGTAAGACGACGGCGGCGCTCGCCCTGGCGCGGGACCTCTTCGGGGCCGAGTGGCGCCAGAACTTTCTCGAGACGAATGCGAGCGATGAACGCGGCATCGACACGGTCCGCACCACGATCAAGCAGTACGCCCGAACCGCCCCCCTCGGCGAGATCGGCTTCAAGATCCTGTTCCTCGACGAGGCCGACAACCTGACGTCGGAGGCCCAGGCCGCCTTGCGGCGGATGATGGAGCGCTACTCCGGTTCGTGCCGATTCATCCTCTCCTGCAACTACTCTTCCCGCATCATCGACCCGATCCAGTCGCGCTGCGCGGTCTTCCGATTCCGCGCGTACTCGCCCGACGCGGTGCGCGCCCAAGTGAAGCGGGTCGCCGCGGCCGAGGGAAAGAAGGTCTCCCCCGAGGCGCTCGAGACGATCCTGACGGCGAGCGGGGGCGACATGCGCCGGGCCACGAACCTGCTGCAGCTCGCCGGGACGCACTCCGACAACATCACCGGAGAGACGATCAAGGAGTATGCGACCATCCCACTGCGCCGGGAGGTCGAAGGAATGCTCTCGGCGGCCCTCTTGGGAAACTTCCGGGAGGCGCGCGACCGGCTGTTCGCCCTCTTCGTCGAACGGGGCGCCTCCGGCGAGGACATCCTGAGGGCGATCCACAGCTACCTCCCCGACATCCCCGAGAACATCCTGCCGGCCAAGGAGAAGGTCCGCCTCCTCGAGTACCTCGGCGAGGTCGACTTCCGGCTGGCCCAGGGCGCGTCCGACCGGATCCAGCTCGAGGCCGTGCTCGCCCACGTCGCCGCCGGTGCCGAAGGGAGATCGGCGTAGATGGCCCGGCAGCGTGACGTCGGCGCGAAGCCGCGGGTCCACCGGCGGGCGGTGGCCCAGGGCGAACTCCGCATCAAGCCGTCCACGCGCAACGCGATCCGTGCCCGCGGGGTCGAGAAAGGAGACCCCCTCGCTACCGGAGAGCTCGCAGGCCTCCTGGCCATGAAGCGCACCGCGGAGCTGATCCCACACTGCCACTCCGTGCCGCTGACCTCGAGCTCGGTCGACCTCGAACTCTCCCGTCAGGGCGTCCGGGTCCGGGCCGAGGCCGAGACGGTCGACCGAACCGGGGTCGAGATGGAGGCGCTCGTCGGGGCCAGCGTCGCGCTCCTGACCGTATGGGACATGGTCAAGTACCTCGAGA
This sequence comes from uncultured Thermoplasmatales archaeon, assembly GCA_964500245.1. GTDB lineage: Archaea > Thermoplasmatota > Thermoplasmata > Lutacidiplasmatales > UBA184 > Lutacidiplasma. The sequence goes on from CAZCNZ010000150.1 coordinate 4,730, forward strand.
AGGATGCGCGGGGCCTCTATCCGGCGACTTCGCTCGGCCCCGTGCGGGTCATCTCGAAGGCGAAGTCGCGACCGGAGGAAAAGTGACCGAAGCCCACGGGACCCCGAGCGCGTCGAATCGCCACCATCTCCACGGAACTCGTTCCCTCGGGTTTGCCGTCCTCTCCGTCTCCGACACCCACACGGAGCAGGACGACCCGTCGGGCCACCTGGCCCGAGAGCTCCTGGAGAAGGCCGGCCACAAGGTCGTCCACTACTCCCTCGTAGCGAACTCGGTCGCGGACGTACGGGAGCGTCTCGACCCGTGGCTCCACGAGGTCGGAGTCGAGGCCGCGGTCACGGTCGGCGGAACCGGGGTCAGTTCGCGCGACCTCACCGTCACCGCCCTCGAGGGGATGGGAGGCAAGAAGCTCGAGGGATTCGGCGAGGTCTACCGCTCCCTGAGCTTCGCGGAGGTGGGACCGCTCGCGATCATCAGCCGCGCTTCGTTGTTCGTGATCCAGGGAAAGCCCGTCTTCGCCCTTCCGGGAAGCGAGCGGGCGGTGAGGACCGCGCTCGAGAAGCTGATCGTCCCCGCGGCGATCCACCTGGTCGAAGAGCTCGAGCGCTGAGCAGCCTGTCTACGCCGGGGGCCGTACCGCGAGGGCCCCCATCGGCGGCGGCCCGGGGTCGAGCATCGGTGGGACCACCCCCTGGTTGCGGCAGAAGTCGCTCCAGGCGCTGTTCGCGTCGATGTGGTGCGCGAGCAGGATCCCGTGGGGCGAGAGGGACTCCCAGGCGGCCCGGAGCTCGAAGCGGGCCCGGGAGGCGACCGGGCCGTTGTCGTAGAAGAACAGGTCGACGCGGCTCGAGCTCGCGAGGATCTCCCGAAGTCGCTCCTCGCTGTTCCCGAGCGCGAGGGTCCACCGGGTGCGCAACGAGGGGGGAACGAACTGCCCGACCGTGACGTCCCGCACCCCGGGCGACCGACCGTTCGTCGGCCCGGGCCCGAGCGAGGTGAGTTCGCCCTCTCCGTTCGCGTCGAGGGCGGCGAGGATCCACGCCGTGGAGTATCCGGGCCGTACGCCCGTCTCGACCACGCGCCGGGGAGCCGCCGCCCGAACGATCAGGTAGAGGAGCGCGCCCTGCGGAAGTTCCCGCGTGAACGCGACACCCGCCCCCCGGTCCAAGAGGGTGTCCGGGAGGTCCGCCTGACGAAGCTCGCGACAAAATCGAGCGACTTCGGTCAAGGGAGCGCCGGTCAACTTACTGATCCGATCGAGGGACGCCCGTCGGAAAAGGAGCATGCGCTGTCGGATCCCCTTTCGCGCCGCCAGCGAAAGAACGGCCGGGCGCGACCGGACGCGGTCGACGAACGGTACGGAATCCCCTGCCCGCGGTCCCGGGTCCGTCGAGCGCCCCGGCCCCGCTCGGGCCGTTGAAAAAAACTCCACGGGGGTCAATGGCGACCGTTCTACAAAGACACTTCGCCCCGCATGGCCGCGACGCGGGTTCCTAGGGAAGCCGGCACCGCTCGATTTCTCCGGCGCCAGAGAACGATTTAATATGCGCGAGCCCTCGAAGGGGGTGAGGAAGCGCGATGAGTGTGCAGGAAGTTGGGGACGTCAATTACGACCGCTTCGCCCAGGAAAACCCCGCCGCCGTGATCGACGTGTGGGCTCCCTGGTGCGGTCCGTGCCGAATGGTCTCCCCGATCGTCGACCGGCTGAGCGAGAAGTACCGAGGGAAGGTCGCCTTCGGCAAGTTGAACTCGGACGACAACGGCGAGAAGGCCGGCGCGCTCGGCATCATGAGCATCCCGACGCTCCTGTTCTACAAGCAGGGAAAACTCGTCGACCGGATCGTCGGGGCGTACCCCGAAGAGGTCATCGACGAGCACATCCGGCGCCTCCTCTGACTCCAGCGCCCGGGGAACGGGTGGCCGTCCCCGGCCGGCGTCGTTCGCGACCTCGAGTCCCCGTTGCAGTCGTTTAGAACCCCTCCGCTAGGACGGTCGACATGAGCGCCCCGTCCGCCGACCTACAGCTCGCGCGCTACTCGTTCCAGCGGAAGCTGGACGAGATCGGGGCGTGCCGGGGGCGCGCGACCGAGCTGATCAGCCTCTACGTCTCGCCGGGGAAGCAGATCTCGGACGTGATGAGCTACCTGAGGAACGAGTACGCCCAGAGCTCGAACATCAAGAGCCGGACCA
>CAZCNZ010000151.1:0-14208 GCA_964500245.1 uncultured Thermoplasmatales archaeon
AGTCGTCGTGTGGTGTTTCGTCTGTCAGCGCCACGAGACCCGGGGGGCTCGCCGATGGTTCGCCCCCCGGGTGCCCCGGGATTCTCCCTCCGTCGCAGGGCCGCTCGCTCCGTTCGGATAGTCACTTCGGCGCGAATGGTACGGGCGGTCAAAGGACCGCGGCGAAGTGGCCAATCACGAGAGCCGCGAACCCCGACGCGAGCCCGAGCACCGTGATGCGGAGCCCGCTCCGCCAGAGGGATCCGGCGGTGACGCGCGCCTCGTAGATCCCGATTCCGAACAGCATGATCCCACTGAAAACGGTCGCCAATATCGCGGAGTTGACGAGCGATAGCTGGGTGAAGAAGAACGGGACCAGCGGGACAAAGTGGCCGAGCACGGTGGCGGAACCGACGAGGAGGGCGCTGCGCCGGGGAGCTTCCGGAGGGACGTAGGAAAGGTTGAGCTCGAACGCCATCATGAGGTCGAGCCACGCTTTCGGCTTCGCTTCGATGCGCCGGAGCATCTCTTCGAGTTCTTCGCCCTCGTAGCCCCAGCCCCGGAGGATCGTCCGGACCTCCTCCCGTTCGAGCTCGGGCACTTCGCGCATCTCGCGAATCTCCCGCTCCCGCTCCGAACCGTAGAGACGCAACCGGGAGTACGTTGAGGTGTAGGCCACGGCCCCCATCGAAAGCGACTCCGCCGCGAGGGCCGAAAGACCGGCGATGATCACGATCTGGGAGGTGACGTGAGAGCCCGGAGAAAGGCTGGCGGCCACCAGTCCGAGAAGGATCCCGAGGACGTTGACGAGCCCATCCTGGCTCCCCAGGATGAAGTCCGAGAGCAGTGTGGGATGGGGGTGCTCCTCGTTGCTCGAGTGCATGATTCTGGGTTTCGGGCACTCAGCGGGCCCGATAAGAGCCTACCGGTGGGTGCGCGGGGCTCGGCGTCCGCTTCGGGTGCGGGGCGGGGTCATTCGTGGAGAAACCCCTCGCCCTACTCCTCGTAGCATCCGGCGGGCGTCCTCCAGGATTCGCCCGTGGTCGAAGGCGAGCGGTCGAGCCCGCGCGAGCGGGACCCATTGCGCGAACGCCGCGTCATCAGCCCCCACCGGGTGCCCTCCTCGGCCGCCGACCAAGAATGCGACGCTGGTGGTCGGCTTGCGCGGGTCCCGGTCCGGCCCCGAATATACTCCCACGATTCCGAGGGGGCGGCCGACCAGTCCCGTTTCTTCCCGTAGCTCCCGGACGAGGGCTTCTTCGACAGTCTCTCGAAGTTCCACAAAGCCCCCGGGCAGTGCCCAGAACCCCCGGAACGGGGCTCTTCCGCGCCGGACCAGGAGCACCGTGCCTTCACGGATCCAGACGGCGTCAACGGCCAGTGCCGGGTTTGCGTAGCGGGGAGCCACAGTTTCTCCACACCGTTCCGGTATTAGGGGTCACTCGAGCTTCCCTTCGCGAAAGCGATGCTCTCGGAGGAGGGGAGAACCCCTCCGTCCATTCGGTAGATAACCATTAAGGCGGCAGGTCCGGTCTCCGGGGCGATGCGAATCCTACGGAGCAAGGCACCGCTCCGAATCAGCTTCGCGGGGGGAGGGACGGACGTCTCGCCCTACCCCGAGGAAAAGGGCGGCGCCGTCCTGAACTGCACAATCGACAAGTTCGCCTACGTCACGCTCGAGGGCGTCCCGGACGGGGCGGGCACCATCTCGGTCGAGTCGCTCGACTACGGCCTCACTCTCAACTTCGCCCGGCCCTCAGACCTCGTGTACAATGGCGATCTGGACGTCGTGAAGGCCGCCCTCAAAGTCCTCCGCCCGGACGACGGGGGAGGCAAGACGAAGGACTCGTTCCACTTGTTCCTCCACTCGGACGCGCCGCCGGGCACCGGTCTCGGCACCTCCTCTACGATGTGCGTGGCTCTCGTGGGAGCGTTCCAGCATTATCGGCGCGAGCCGTGGACCTCCTACGATGTCGCCGAACTCGCGTATCGGATCGAACGGGTGGAACTTGGGCTAAAAGGTGGACGGCAGGATCAGTACGCCGCGGCGTTCGGCGGCTTCAACTTCATGGAGTTCACGGGAACTCGCACGATCGTCAACCCACTGCGGATCGACCCCGAGGTCGTGAACGAGCTCGCGTACCGGTTGCTGCTCTGTTACACGGGTACGGGTCACTATTCCAACGACATCATCGAGCGTCAGCAGCGGAGCTACTCCGAAAAACGCGTCGACACGGTGGCGGCGCTCGACGCCACGAAGCAGCTCGCGATCGACATGAAGAACGAGCTCCTGCGCGGCAACCTGGACGAGATGGGCCGGCTGCTGGACGAAGGCTGGCAGCACAAGAAGCAGTTCACGGAGGGAATCTCCAACGAACGGATCGACGCGTTCTACAGCCGCGCGCGGGAGGCGGGCGCCATCGGCGGGAAACTCCTGGGAGCCGGCGGCGGGGGTTACATTCTCCTCTTTTGCGACGTCGCACGTCGGGCCAAGGTGGCCAAGGCCGTCCAGGCTGCGGGGGGCCGGGTCACCGACTTCGCGTTGGAGACCGAGGGGCTTCAGACCTGGTCGGTGATGTCCCACCGCTGACTCGGAGCCCGGTCACCATGTCCTCCGCTCGGAACGAGCTACCGCCCTCCCGGCCCCCGGAAGTATCGGTCATCCTTGCGACCTTCAACGAACGGGAGAACCTGCCGCCGCTCCTGGCCCGGTTGTGGGCCGTGCCCCTCCCTCCGCTCGAGGTGCTGGTGGTCGACGATGGCAGCACGGACGGGACACGAGAGTTCCTCGAAGCGTCGGCCCAGAACGAACCCCGACTGCGGCTGATCTGGCACGAAGGAAAGCAGACCACGCTTCGGGCTCAGTGCCAGGGGATCGCGGCCGCGCGGGGCCGGTTCCTCATCGTAATGGACGCGGACCTGCAACATCCCCCCGAGGTTCTTCCCGACATGGTGGGAGCTCTCGCGAACGGCGCCGGTCTCGTGGTCGGCAGCCGGTACGTCGCGGGAGGGTCTGCGGGACCGCGGACCGGCATGCGCACGGCGATCTCGCGAGGCGCCGAGTGGACCGCGAAGGCGTTCCTCCCGGAGGCCGGGGCCCTGACCGACCCGGTCTCCGGTCTGTTCGCCTTCTCCCGGGAGGTCTTCCGACCGCTTCCGCCGGATTGGAGAGGATACAAGTTGCTCCTTTTCCTCCTCGTCATGAGCCGGAACCGGCGCATCGTGGAGGTCGGATACCGCTTCGAACCGCGCGCGAGCGGTGCGAGCAAGGTCACTCAGAACCCGCTGTTCATCCGGTTCTTTCTCACGGAAGTCGTGCTGGCCCGCCGGTTCCGCCGGACCATCGCTCGAGCTCCTTCCGCCCCTGCGGTGACACCCTCCCCCGCCCGGGACGCCCGAGAGCCGCCGACCCGTCAGCAACCCCTATAACAGCCCGCCGGCGTCCCCGCCCCGTGACCTTTTCGCGGCCATCGGCTCGGAGGTCGCGCCTGAGGTTCGTGGTCCTGCGAGGGAGTTGAGGGATGCGGGTCCTCGTCACCGGTGGCTCCGGCTTCATCGGACGCCATCTCCTCCGAACTGCGATCGAACGGGGTCACGAGACCGTCGGGACCTTTCTCGGGCCGGGAGAGATCCAGGAGATTCCCGGGTTGCCCTCCGGGGTGCGCTGGGAACTCCTTGACCTCAGGGACCGGTCGTCGGTCGACCGACTCGTCGACTCGACTCGGCCGGAGGCGGTCTTCCACCTCGGGGCCCAAGCGTACGCGGCCAAGGCGTGGGAGTCTCCGGCCGACACCTTCGAGACGAACGTGCTCGGCACGGTCTATCTCTACGAAGCGCTCCGGCGGCATCCTCCGCGCGACGGCATTTTTCTTGCCTCCTCCGCCGCGGCGTACGGCGCGGTCGACCGCCAGCCAACCACGGAGGAGTCGCTCCTTCGCCCCGTCAATCCGTACGGGGTTTCCAAGGCGTGCCAGGACATGCTGTCCCTCCAGTACGCGCTCAACTTCGGCCTCCGGATCGTGCGCGGACGATTGTTCATCACGACCGGACCCGGCAAGACCGGAGACGCGCTCAACGACTTCGCGCAACGAGTGGCCGCCCTCGAGCGGCACGGAGGCCCCGGGAAATTGCGCGTGGGCAATCTCGAGGTTCGTCGGGACATCTCCGACGTGCGGGACGTGGTGCGGGCGATCTGGACGGTGTTCGAGCGAGGGGACCCGAAGCAGCCCGTCAACATCGGAGCGGGGCAGAGCTTCTCCGTCCGGGGGATTGCCGAGACGCTGACCCGGCTCGCCCGCGTCCCGATCACGCTCGAGACCGACCGGGCGCTCTTGCGTCCCACCGACGAGGCCGAGATCCGGTCCGACATCTCGCGGCTCCGGGCTCTCGGGTATGCTCCGTCGATACCGCTCGAGCGCACGGTCGAGGATTCGCTCAACTACTGGCGGGAGAACGGCCCCCGCAGCGCTTCGGGGGCCTAGAAGACCCCCCTACCCGAGTCGCCGGGAGAGGCGATAGGTTCTAAAGGGTCAAACGACCCTTTCCCCGCTCGATGTCGGACAACCAGTCGGCGAGCGCTGCGAGGCGGTATCGTGGGGTGGGCCTTCCTCCTCCGGACTCGCGGGCCGGGCTCGCGCTGCTCGGAGCGATCTTCATGGGCATCGTCTACATCTGCGTGTTCGCTGGGGCGTACTCGGCGCTCTCGGCCGAGGCCCTCTGGGTGGTGGGGCTCAACCTGATCCTCTCCGTCCTCGTGACCTTCTTCCTGGTCTCGATGATCGGGTCGGACCGGGCCCGGGCCTCGGACTTCGAGCTCGAGTTCTCCCGGACCGTACAGGCCCACCTCGCCGCCGGTGAGACCCTTATGGAAGCGAGCCCGCTCGGTGGGATTCTCGCGGAATACGCCCGCGTCGCCCACGGCGAGCGGCGCGCGGCGCAAGAGCACTCCTACGCGGCAGGGCCGGCGCTCTACAGCACCGTCTTCGCGACGATCTCCGCTCTCCTGGTCGGTCTCGCCTACGCGATCGGGGTCGACCCCAACACCCTCGGACTCGCGATGCTGTTCGAACTTCCGGCATTCGTCCTGTTGGTCCTCTCGATCGGGATCCTCGTCCTGTCGGTCGGCCGGACCTCCGTGGTGCCCGAGTTCGACGCCCTCGTACCCCGCCGGTGGTCCCACGTCGCGGAGCCTTCGTTCCCGTTCACCCACTCACTCGGCGAGGTACCGTGGGCGGCCCGCTCGCCCCTCCCCACCAACCCTCCGATCTGGCAGGAAACGGGCGGGATGACGCCCAGCCGGGGCTGAACCCTCGCTGGTCAACTCGAGTTAACTGGGTCCTGAAATAGCCCTCCCGCAAACTCCGGTCGAACCGGAGCCACGATGTGGGTGTACGTGGTTGTAGCGTCGCCCTGCGGAGTCACGGACTCCGTGGCCCGCGCGGTCGCTCGGGCGGTCGACTGGTCGTACGAACACTACGCTCGTCCGGCGAACGAGGTCGACCCGGGAGAGATCCGGACCCCGTCCGTCGTGTTCCTCGGGGGCCCGACCCACCGGCGGGAGATGGGCGAATCCCTCAGGAACTTCCTCGATCACATGCCCGACCGTCTGGTGGCCCAGAGCCTGTTCGCCGCGTTCGACACTCGGTTTCACGATTCTCCCATCGTCACGGGCTCGTCCGCCCGCCACATCCAGCGGGCCGTGGAAGGACGGGGCGGTCGCAACCTCGTTCCGGGGGAGTCGTTCTTCGTCATCCGCCGGGATGGTCCCCTGCGGGAGGGCGAGGTCGAGCGGGCGCGCATGTGGGCGAGCGGCGTGATCGCCGCCGCCGTTCGGGAGCTCCATGACGTCGAGGTCCGGCCGGGCACTCTCAATTCCTCGGCGCCGCACTCCTGGGTGGAGTCACTCGCGGCGGCTCCATCGTAGCCGGCCCGTCCGAGCGCTCAGCCCGTAGCGTTTGTGCCCGCGCTCTGAGCCTGCCGGTCCGCCCTCCTGTTGGCGAAGATCAGGACGGCGAGAGCACCCGCGAGAGGAATCGCGGCCAGTTGGGAATACGGGATCACCGGGTCCCAGTTGAAGTAGCCGACGAATAGCAGGATCACGAACACGCTGAACAGCGCGAATGCGAGAGTGTCGAGAGCGACGTCGGAAGCCGCTGCTGGAACTTCGGGTGGTTCGGCCACCATCGTTCGAACGGACATCGGCTCGGCGTCACGTAATGATTCCGCTACCGTAGCACTCGTTCGGCCAGAGCGCCCGATCGTTCGAAATCCCCGGTCGGGGGTCCGTTTGAACCTCCCCACGAAGCCGCGGGAGTAAAACCCCCTTTACAGGGTATAGATGCCCCCCCGGCACGTCGCCGCTCACATGGAAGCTGCGCCGCAGACCCTATCGCACCCGGGCCACGACGGGCCCAAGGTCTCGAAGGTTCCTCGATTGAAGGGAATGGACCTCCTTGATACTCCGCTGCTCAACAAGGGAACGGCGTTTTCCTACGAGGAGCGAACGCTGCTCGGCCTGCATGCCCTGCTTCCTCCCCAGGTGGAGACCCTGGACGAACAGGTCGTTCGGGCCTACGAAGCGTACAAGCGCAAGACCGAGGACTTGGAGCGCCACATCTACCTGAGGGCCCTCCAGGACACGAACGAGGTCCTGTTCTACCGGCTCCTCGTCGACCACCTCGAGGAGATGACCCCGGTGGTCTACACGCCGGTGGTCGGCGCGGCCTGCCAGGAGTTCAGCCACATCTACCGGCGTCCGCGGGGCCTCTTCATCTCGTACCCGATGCGGGACTCCATCATCGAACTGCTCCGCCACCGACCGAACCCCGAGGTCGACGTGATCGTCGCGACGGACGGGGAACGGATCCTAGGGATTGGTGACCAGGGGGCCGGGGGGTTGGGCATCCCGATCGGCAAGCTCTCTCTCTACACCGTCTTCGGCGGGATCGCCCCGGAGCGGACCCTGCCGATCGTGCTCGACGCCGGGACGAACAATCAGGACCGTCTGAAGGACCCGGAATACCTCGGCTGGCGGCACGAGCGCATCACCGGGGAGGAGTACTACGCGTTCATCGAGCAGTTCGTCCGAGCCGTGAAGCAGGAGCTCCCGGGAACGCTCCTGCAATGGGAGGACTTCGGCGTCACCCATGCTCGGCCGATTCTCGAAAAGTATCGGGGTCAGCTGCTCACGTTCAACGACGACATCCAGGGGACCGGCTCGATCAGCTTGTCGGTGATCCTCGCGGCTTCGGAGGTGTCCGGCGTCGCGTACCGGGACCAGCGATTCGCCATCCTCGGCGCCGGCTCGGCCGGGGTCGGGGTGGCCGACCTCCTGACGGGGGCGCTCGTCGAGGCCGGGATTCCGCTCGCCGAAGCGCGCCGACGCACCTGGATGGTGAACCGCGGCGGCCTCATCCACTCCGGCCGGACGGACATCAAGGACGAGCAACGGGTCTACGCCCACCCGTGGGATGACGTCCGCAGCTGGGCCACGGGAAGCGATGGGAGGATCGGCCTCGAGGAGGTCGTTCGTGAGGCTCGTCCCACGGTGCTGATCGGACTCTCGACCCTCAAGGGAGCTTTCACCGAGACGATGGTGCGGAACATGGCCCGGTGGGTGTCGCGGCCGGTGATCCTTCCGCTCTCGAACCCGACCGCGAAGTCCGAGGCGATCCCCGAAGACCTGCTCAAGTGGACCGACGGGCACGCCATCATCGCCACCGGCTCGCCGTTCTCACCGGTGAAGTTCGGAGACACCATCTACCCCATCGCTCAGTGCAACAACGCCTACATCTTCCCGGCACTCGGTCTCGGGCTCGTCGCGGGGAAATGCCGGTCGGTCACGGATTCGATGCTCCTCGCGGCAGCGCGCGCGCTCGCAGAGCGCTCTCCGGCCCGGCAGAACCCACACGCCCCGCTCCTCCCGTCGCTGCGCGAGCTCCGTGAGGTGGCGCTCGAAATCGCGTTGGCCGTCGCGATGGAGGGTCAGCGCAAGGGTTTGGCGCCCAAGATGCCGAGGGAGGAACTCTGGGAGCGGATCCGCCAGGCGCGCTGGGTCCCGGAGTATCCTGTCTACGCCTGAGGGTCCGGAACCCCGGCGGCGACTAGGCTAAGTGGGGTCCGCCCGTACCGGCGGTGCTCGAGGGATTGGCACGGCCGCGCGCACCCGGGCTTCGCATCGTCGCCGAAAGAGCCGACGCCCCCGCCGGCCTCCGGTCCATCGCCCCCGGCGGCGCTCCAGGGGGAGCGGCGGCGTGTCGTCGACGTACGCGCGACTCGAGGTCGACCTGGTCCACGAGGCGTTTCGACGACGTGGAGTTCCCTTCTTGCATCGTCTCGAGGCGATCTTCCGCGAGCGCGAGGTGGTGGAGGTGGAGGGGCTTCTGCGTCTCAGCGCGAAGCTCCTCCACGCGCTCGCCGCGAAGGGATTCACTCGGGTCGACCACTGGGAGGTCCAGCCCGGGGGCTGGCTCCCTCTCCCCGAGCCGGCGCACGAGCGCCTCGTCGAACCGGTGGGGCACCTTTTGAATGCTCTCCGCAGCAACGCGTGGCGGCGGGTCGCTGGGGCCCGGTCGTTCTCCGCCCGCCTCTCGAGCAGCGGATTGGTTCGCGCGGAGTTTACCGTCCGGCGGGTGCACCGGGAACGCGGGCACGCCATCACGGTCGAACTGTTTGGTCCAGTTCCGGAGAAGGAGCTCGAGTCGATCGAAAGGGCCCTCCGCGAGGAACTTTCCATCGTGCGACTCCGGAGGGCGCGCGTCCTGCTCGCATCGCGACCGCCCCCGTAGGTCCGGAAACGCCATGGACACGAACTTCCCCGGGAGGCATGCGACCGCGTCCCGTCGCCGACCCCTGTCCTTGATGTACTTTCACGACTAGCGAGGTCCGTTCATGCTCGAGGTCTACGTTCCGGCCCTGATCGCCGCGTTCCTGATCACGGTTCTCGAGATGACCGAGGTCGTCGCCTTGGTGTTCGCTCTGGCCGCGGACCACACCACGGTCCGACACGGCGCGCTGGGCGCCGTCGGAGGCACGGCGGTGGTCTCGGCGATCGCGCTCGGCTTCGGCGCGATTCTGATCGCGTTTCCTCGTTCGTACCTGCTCTGGGGCTCCGCGTTCGTCCTCGCCGCGTTCGGCGTGTTCCTGTTCCGGAGCACCCTCAAGACGTACCGGAAGCGTCGCGCTGGCGCGGCCGCCGCCCCCTCTACGTCGACCGGTCAGTCCGCCGCGCAGTTCGCCGGTGGGTTCTCCGTCGGCGCGGTCGAGTCGACGGAGACGGTGATCGTGTTGCTCGCTCTGGCCGCCGCCGGTTACGGGTTTTCCGCCCTCATCGGGGCGGTCCTCGGAGGCGCCCTGTTGGTCGCGGTCGCGTTCGTCGTACACGACCGCATCCGCCGGATCAAGGTTCCGTGGCTCAAGGTCGGTGGAACGGCCGTCGTGTTCTCCTTTGCGCTGTTCTGGGGCGGAGAGGCGGCCGGCGTTGCATGGCCCGGCGGGGACCTCATCCTCCTTGTCTTCGTCGCCGTGGCGATCCTCCTTGTCCGCGGCGGGGTCGGGCTCGTGATGCGGGCGTTCGCTCGGCCGGCGACGGCCGCCTAACGGACTTTGCGGCACGCCGTCTCCGTGGTGTTCGGAAGCCCGGGATGGCGGCCGGCAGAAGCATGAGACCCTCCGTTGGGTCGCCGATCAGGATTCCCTTCCCTCGGCGGAACGCCCAGCCGACCCACGCGATCGTGACGGCATCCAGCTCGTCGTGCGTGAGGGGCCGCAGGTCGAGGTCGCCGCCGAGGCCCCGTCGCATGAGGGCCCGCTGGAGCCGCTCGGCTCCGGCCTTCTTTCGGGGGAGCCTGAGCAGGTCCTGGGCACCGCCGGGATAGCCTTCCAAAACGGAGAAGCCTTCCTTTCGCAGGCGATCCGCAAGCTCCATCCCACGCACGGTCAGCATTCGCATCGGACCGAGGGTGAGGGGGAAGAACGGGAGCCTCCAACGGAGCAGGACGCGGTCGCATTCCCTGAGGTGAGGACCGGTCCGGTCCTCGATCGTCCTTCGGCCGCGAGGGAGCGAGAGTGGGGCGTCGATGACAACGAGGTCCGGCTGGAGGGCGCGAACGAAACCGACGATTTCCTGATCCGTGTGGAGGACCGCCGCGGTGAGGCGACGGGGACCATCCATCGCGCAGGCGCCGGTGTCGCGCCTCGGCGAGCCCGCAAGGTCGAGCCCGACGACCCGATTCGTTCGTCGCGCGGAACGGCTGGCGGTTACCGGCATGGTCGACCCGGGCGAAGGCGACAAGGGTCGCCGATCGGCACCCGGACCGATCGCCCTCAGCGGGCCGGCGTCGCGGCGTTGGCCGCCACCGAGTGGATGCCCGGGAACTGGTACGGGACCAGTCCCCACTTCCGTCCCGCGTCCGCGCTCCAGAACAGTTGACCGGTCGTGGTCCCCACGTAGTATCCCGCCGGGTCGAAGTCGTCGGTCGCCAAACCCTCGCGGTGCATACCGAAATCGCCGGGCCACAGACCCTTCGTGACGAGGCTACTCCACTTCCGGGCGCGGTCGTTCCAGCGGTAGACCTGGAACTGCCCTCCGAGCATCGTCCTCGAACGGCCCTGGAGCGGGGCGAACAACGCCTCGCTCGGGCGTTCCGCGGCGGTCGCCGTGACGAAGCCGAAGTCGTCCTCGAGGGTCTTTCCGACACGCGTCCAGCGGTCCGCGTGGTCGTGGCTCACGTAGATGCCGCCGTGGTCCTGCCGGTAGAGCACCGAGGGGTCCGCGGGGTCGAGCGTGACCTTATGGACGCACTGGCCGAGCTCGGGGAACCGGTTCGGAAGGAACGGGGCCTCGACCCCGATGTTCTTCGGCGTCCAGTGATCACCCCCGTCGTCGCTCCGGAAGAACCCGGCAGCCGAGATCCCTACGTACATTCGGTGGGGGTTCTCGGGATCGATGAGGATGGTGTGCGTGCACATTCCTCCCGCACCGGGATTCCACTGGTCGCGCGTCGGGTGCTCGATGAGCCCTTTCACGGGTTCCCAGGAGGCCCCCTCGTCGTCGGACCGATAGAGAAGGCCCGGGTCGGCGCCCAGGAAGACAGTCCTTCGCTCGTTCGCCGGACCGGGGGCGAGCTGCCAGAGGTTCCGGATCGGGAACTGGGTCGAGGGCGCCTCCACCGGGGGAGACCGCGCCTTCAATCGCGGAGTTCCCGGGGTCGAAACCTCGGTCCAGGACCTTCCGCCGTTCCGCGTGCGGAAGATCGCGGGTCCCCACCAACCGCTGTTCGCGAGGACGTACGCAGTCCCCGGGTTCCTCGGGTCCGGGGCGATCCGAAAAATGTCCTTGTCCACGTGGAACGCGGGCCGGACCGACCACTTGCGTCGTCCCGCGTCGCTCTCCACAAGATACGCACCCTTCCGCGTTCCCAACCAGACCTGGACTTTTCCCCGCTTCACCATCGCATTCAACCTCCCTGGATCGAGTGTAGGATGTCGACCTCGTCCCGGGGAGCGAGTCGCGGACCCCCCTTACCGTCCGGTCGGACTTCCTTACCATTGACAAAGATCTTGACGAACGGACGGACCGTCGCCGATTCATCCCGGAGGCGATTCCTCAGGCGAGGGTACCGGCTCTCGAGGTCGTCCAAAAGACCGCCCACGGAGACGGCGCTCGAGTCGACCGTTCTCCGGGCGACGAACTGCGAAAGCATCGAATCGAGGTGGACTTGGGGCATCCGTCGCTCCGTGGGTGCCCGAAGGGAGACACGAGGTACTCCTTAAACCCCCAAGATGGCCCAAGCGGGAATCCTCAGTACTCAGGCGGTCGTGAAGGAGAAGGAGGAAGGGGTTGGCCCAGGGCAAGGCGCGCGCCCTATTCGGGGAGCACCTTCCGGCCGTAGTTGTAGTTCGTCAGGATCGCGGTGGCAACGTACCAGGCCACGAGGCCCGTGGCGATGATCTCTCCGCCGACGAGCCAGTTGTCGGCCCCGCTTCCAAAGAACGGAGAGCCGTTGCCGCTGGCGGCGAGACTCCAGAACTTCACCACGAGCAGTACGAACGCGATGAACAGGAGGACGAAGACCATCGTGATCCCCCAGCCGTGCTTGATCGCGTTGATCATGAAGCTGAACGTGAACAGCATCCAGATGAACGCGAATCCCGCGACACCGTACAACCAAGCTGAGCCATCGGCGGACAGTCCCTGGAACATCACCAACATGAACGTGAACGCCAGCCAGAACGACCCGTAGCCGACGAACGCCGAGCCCGCGAAGAGATTCCCCTTTCTGAGCGCGATGAGCCCGGCGATTAGTTGGGCTATCCCACCGAACGCAAGGGCCATCCCGTAGACTACCCAGTTCTGGTTGAACCCGCTCGAGTATGGCAGAGGCAGGTTCGAAAGCCCAGCGATCATCGTCGTGGTTCCGAATCCCATCAGACCCACGACGGCTGGGTTTGCCCACCATTCCGACTTTTGTTCCATCGGTGGGGGTGGAGGAAGTCCCCCGCTCGCCACGTCCGTGCCTCCGGCCGGTGCTGGCATATTAAGGCGGCGGACGCTCTCCTAGTAGATAAAAGCCCTTTTGACGGAGTATTTGCCCCTATCAGAGTGCTCCGGAGCGATTCCGACCCTCGGTGGCGCGACCGGAACACCGGCGGACACCGTTATGCGCACGAAAGCGTCCGGCCTCCCGCTATGGAGGACCGTTCCGAACTCGAGCGGGTCGTGCTCGGTGAGACGCGTGTCATCCTGAACCGGGACCTCTCGACGATGAACCCGAACCTCGTCCAGGGCTCCCAGGGACTCGTGGTGGGCAAGATCGCGAACTACACGCTCAAGGTCGCCTTTCCGAAGGTCACGATCGGCATCAACTGGCGGGACTGCGACATCGTCGCTGGGAAGACCGGGATGCCCACGGACGCCGAGCAACCGAAAGTGGTGCCGAAACCGCGCCACATGGGCGAGGAATAGTCCCCCGACGCGCCGTCGTCACGGAATCGGCAGTAGCTGCGCGATTATCGGGGCGACCTCGTCCAAGCGGTCCGCCCGATAGGATGCGGCCGGGGCTCCGGGAACCTCCGGGAGAAACAGCTTGCGATAACTCTCCCCGTAGGCGTGGAGGCCGGTGAACAGGACCGCGCCCCGGTAACCGGCCCGGCGAGCTCCTTCGAGGTCGGACCACGCATCGCCTACGTGGACCGCCCGGGGGGGTTCTTCCGCGAGCCGGGAGAGCGCAAGCCGGAAGATCTCGGGCGATGGCTTCGTCCACGGTTGCTCGTCGCTGAACACGTAGGTCTCGACGAAACGGTCGAACCCCATCGATTCGAGCACCGGCCTCAGGAACGCCCCGGGCTCGCCGACCGTGTTCGAGATCACTCCCACCCGGTAGCCGCTCTCGCGCAGGTCCTTCATCAACTCGAGTGCGCCCGGTGCCCGGAGGAAACGGGTCCGCTCGACCTCCCCCTTGAGGAGGGAAAGATAGTCTTGCGCGTCCGCATCGCGGCCGGTCTCTCGGGCCGCTCGGGCGAATTGCTCGGCGGGGGTGATCGTCACCCCATGGGCCGATTGGACGACCGCGTCGGTGTACTCGCGCTCGAAAGCCCGACCGAGTTCTTCGTCCGAGAGCGCGGGAGCGCCCGGAAGCGGAGCCGCCGACCGAAGAACCTCTTTCCCGAAGGCCAGCTGGTGCTCCATGTAGGCCTCCTCGTCCTCGGGTGGAAGGTACATGAGCGTGTGCCAGAGGTCGAGGGTAACGGCGGCCATCTCCACCCAATCGAACCCGCCCTAGCCTATAAGCAAGCAAGGGAACGAGAAGCGGAAACCCGACGAGGCGCCAAGTCCAAGGCGTAGAGGGCCTCCCCCATACGTCAAGTGTCCGACACGATTCCGTTGGGGAACAGAATGCCCGCGCCGCGCCTTCTGGTGGCCCTTCGTCCCCACGACGAACTGGATAAGGTTCTCCACGAGAGGCTGGCCGGCATCCCGTGGCGGTATGCCTCGGAGGCCCTCGGCCTTGGGACGGAGTCCGCGGAAGCGATGCTGCTCGGGTCCGTCGAGCGAGAGCTCGGCGCCGCCGACCTTCGTGGGCTTACGAACCTCCGCTTCGTCCAGCGTGTCTACACGGGAATGGACGGAGTCCCGTTCCAGAGGTTTCCTCCCCAGGTCCGGTTCGCCGGGAACGTGGGGGCGTACGCTCCGTTCGTCTCCGAGCACGCCGTTGCAATCGCGCTCGGCGC
>CAZCNZ010000152.1:0-22955 GCA_964500245.1 uncultured Thermoplasmatales archaeon
CTCACTACGGACCGCTTCGTCGCGGACCATCCCAAGCCCGACTCGTCGCGGATCCAGCCGTTCTCGGTCCGGCGCGCGGCCCTGACGCGTTGGATCCGGAGGAACTACTCCGGCCGACGCTGGAGGGTCGTGCCCCTTGAGGACGAGTTCGGCCGATCGGTCGACCCCGAGGTCGGTGTGCTGGTGGTCTCTCGGGATACTCAGGTGGGGGGCCGGGCGGTCAATCGGGAGCGGCGCCGCCTCGGACGCGCGCCCGTGCCGCTCGTGGTCGTGCCGCTCGCCCTTGGGGACGACCTCGAACCGGTGAGTTCGCGTCGCGTGCGGGCCGGATGGGTCGGCACGGAGGGACAACGGTTCACGCCGATTCGGGTCGCGCTCGCAGTGTCGGACTCGCGCGACCTCCCCCCGGCGCAGCGCGCCGTGAGTCGCGTGTTCCCGCAGGCACGAGTCCTAGGGGGTGTCGTCTCGCGCGGGCAGGCGGTGCCGGTCGCCGACCTAACCGTACAAATCTCCCGCCGGCGGCGGTCGGGCTGGAGCGCGGCCGAGCGTTCTCCTCGCGTCCGTCTCAAGGCTCGACCGATCCCGGGAACTCGACCTGCGGAACTGGAACGGGGTCTTGTGGCCCTCCTCCGACCTCGACAGCAGCGCAAGCTCTTTGGCACCCTCCGTTCCTGACCGCGGTGATGGAGACCTACCTGCGGGTCACGTTCGACAGCGAGGGAGCGAAGCCATCGGCGGTCGCCGACCGGCTGCGCTCCTGCGGGTTCGTGCCCACGCAGGGGAACTACGACTTCGTCTACGACTGGAACGGGCACGCGAACCGCGCGCAGGTCCTCGACCTCTCGGACGAGCTGACCCACCAGCTCCGGGGCCTCCGCGTGCTGTTCGAAATCGAGACCGTCTAAACCTTCTCGGGAGGGGTTCCGTCCCCGGTAAGAGCTTTTATCGCGTCTTCGTCTCGGACGGTGAGCCGTGCAGAACTACCCGGTGCGCGCGAGCCAGCGCAGCAGCCTCAATCTCCCGGCGCTCGAGGCGATCCTCAAGACCTGCTTTGGCGAGGCCCATATCGAGGGGGACTCGGCCGTGGCGTCCTTCGGGGCGATCTCTCGCATCGCCGTTCGACCCGCGGGTCGCGAGCTCTCGGTCGACCCGACCATGAATCCCCAGGTCCCGGAGGACGTCGCGCGGGACACGATCCGACGCTACAACCAGTTCCTCGAGACCGCGACCGGCTTCTCGGCCAAGGAACGCGCGAAGCGCCTGCGCAAGTCCGCGGGTGAGAGCAAGGCGGGAGCCTGATCCGTGGCGGCCACCTCCGGACCCCTCCCCTCCTCTTCGGGAGGGACGGAACTCGAACGGATCCGTTCGGTCGTGGCGGCGTACTTCCCCGTCTACGAGACGCGGGTCGGACCCCAGTCGCTCATTCTCGCGGTGCACGTGGACGCGGCGTCGCTCGAGGACCGGTTCGACCGGATGCGGCAGGAGCTCTGGACGAAAGGCTACATCCCGCTGCTCCGCCGGGAGCGCGGGGAGGATTTCATCGAGGTCATCCGGCGACCGCGGACCGGCCGGTCCCGGCTCTGGATCAACGTCCTCCTCCTGATCGGGACGATCGCGACCACGTCGTTCGCCGGGGCGCTCATCTGGCTCACCTTTCGAGGGGAGCCGGCGCTCTCGGTCGGGGATTTCCTCTACGGCGAACTCTACTTCGGAGCACCCGTGATGGCGATCCTCGGGTTGCACGAGCTCGCCCACTACGTGATGGCGCGACGGAGGCACCTCGACGCCTCGCTCCCGTACTTCATGCCGGTGCCGCCTCCGTTCATCCTCGGGACGCTCGGCGCGTTCATCAGCATCCGCGAGCCGTTCCCGGACAAGAAGGCCCTCTTCGACGTCGGCGCCGCGGGCCCGCTCGCCGGATTCGCCGCGTCGATCCCGATCACCGTCGTGGGGCTCTACCTATCGATCCACGCCCCGGTCGTCCCCGTGACGTACTGCGGGGTGACGGTGCTCGGCACGAACTATGGCCAGCTCCTCATCGGCACCGGCCTCTTCTGGGAAGTGTTCTCCCTCTTCCTGCCCGCGACGCTCGTGAACCTCCATCCGCTCGCGCTTGCGGGCTGGGTGGGCATCCTCGTCACGGCGATCAACCTACTGCCCGCCGGACAGCTCGACGGCGGGCACGTCTTCCGGGCGCTCTTTGGCGAGCGGGCACGGTTCGTGAGCTATGGGGCGGTGATCCTCCTCTTCGGGCTCGGGCTGTTCTACGTCGGCTGGCTGTTCTTTGCGATTCTCGTCCTGTTCCTCGGCCTGCGCCACCCGCCTCCGCTGAACGACATCACGCCGATCGGCAAGGGCCGCTATGCGGTCGGCGCGCTGGTCGTCGCCATCCTGGTGAGTGGGTTCGTCATCATTCCCCTCTCCTCCCCGACCGGGGCCTCTTCCCTCTCGGCATCGGCCGCCAGCCCACTCTCCCCATTGCCGCCGGGGGAGCTCGTGGGAACGAACTTCTCCCTCGCGGTGAACAATCAGGACCCGATCCCTCACGGGTTCCTCGTCTCGGCGTCGGTGACGAATGTCACCGTGCTGGTGGGGAATCAGACGGTCGGACTCTCCGGTTCCGGGCTCGCGAACTGGGAAGCGAACGCGACCTGGACGTTCTACCTGCCGGACGGCCGGGTGGTCCCGCTCCGGGGCGGGAACGTGACCCTGCCCGAATCCGACTTCGTCCAGGTCAACACCACCTCCGGCCACACCCAGTCGGTGGGCATTCGGTTCACCGACACGGAGACCGCGATCGGCATCGGGCTCTCGTTCGTCACCAACATGGTCTGCTCCCCGTCCGGCGGAGGCAGTGCCTCGACCAGCCTCGCTACAAGCTTTGGGTGAGACCGGCCCTCTCGAAGAGGCAGAACTCCCGCGTCAGGCTCCGGTGGACCCTCACCGGGAGCCGGAATCGAAGCGACCCGGGAAGGTCGGGGGAGAGCCGGCCCTCCGGGGCGATCACGAGGATGCGGCCGGTCGGAGTGAGACGCTCCGACCACCTTCCCAGCACTTCGGCGACGAGCTCCGACGCCGCCTCACCCCCTGTACTGGAGGAGCGCCCGTAGGGCGAATCGGTCACGAGGGCGGAGAAACGGCACTCTCGGTCGGCAAAGTCGACCTCCCGGGCATCCCCCACGATCAGTTCGTCGGCGGCCACTCCGAGATAGGCGAGGTTCTGAAGGGCTCCGCGGACCATAGCGGGGTCCCGGTCGATGCCGTACAGGCGACCCCCGAGGAGGCCGGCCTCGGCGAGCAGGGAGCCGGTGCCGAGGAACGGGTCGAGCACCCGGTCCTTCGGAGTGATCCGCGCCAGGTTCACGGCCGCGCGGGCGAGCCGCGGCGGCAGGCTCACCGGACGACGGAACGGGAGCAGCGGCATCCGGCGCTGCGCCGGTGCGCCCCGGTCGACCGACGCCACCTCCTCGAGGAGGTAATCCCGGTCGTCGGCCCCCCGGGCGAGCCAGAAGCGACGGGACGGGTGGTCGAGGTCGATCGTCCCGCCTCCCTGCTTGAACGCCCGACCGCACGCGAGCACCTCGTGATCGGCATCCCCTCCGGACGGGCTCCCGATACGCCGAAATGCCGCCGATCCACTCCGCTCCCCTTCGCGATGGGCTGCCGACTCGAGGTCATCGGGGGTCGCCAACGGCACCAAGCATCGACGGGCGAGCGCCAATCGGCCGGCGAGACCGGCGAGCGCGATGGAGTCCGGGACCTCGACCGCGACCAAGCCCGGAATCGGAACGCCCGCCGCGACACCCCCCCCTCCCAGCGCCTCCGCCGCGGAAACGGCCTCCGCTTCGGCGAACGCGATGCTCTCGTGCGAGACCTCGACGAACCCGAGGATCATGCGTCGTCTCCTCGCCCCCATCGGGCGAGTCGCGCCTCGACGTCCGCGGTATGCGAACCTTCCCAGTAGAAGTGTCCGCACGTACGACAGCAGTAGAGGGGAAGCCCCGCATCGACGCGGTCCCACGGGATGCCGTTCTTCCCCACTCGGGATTCTGGAGGGGAGGCCTTCTCGAGGAGGCCGTTACACTCCGTGCATCTCGCGAACCGGACCTTTTCGGGAACCTCAGGGAACGCGCTCCGGACGGCGCGCCACTGGTCGGCGATGTGGGGGCTGCGAAGCAGGAGCGCCTGCTCCGCTCGACCCGCGAGCTGCCGGTCCCGGGTGAGGATCACCCGCCGTTCGTCGCGCGCAAGGCGAAGGATCTCCTCATCCGAAAGACCGCGGGCGTACGCCGTGTCGCACCCCACGATGCGGAGGTACCGGGCGAGGCGACCGACCATCTCGTCGGCGATCCATCGAGGTTCGGCCACGGCCCCTCGGAAGGCAGCCCCGGAATAACCCTTGCCATTCATATACGAAGGCGGGAGTGCGTCGCCCGGAGCCCCTCGATGCGTCTCTTCGGGACCAACGGCATCCGCGAGGTGGTCGGCCGCGAATTCACTTCCGAATTCGTCACGCGCGTCTCCGACGCGACCGCCAGCTTGCTGCCCACGGGTTCGCACGTGGTGCTGGGGTGGGACGGGAGGACTTCGAGCCCCGCGTTCGCCCGGATTGTGGGGGCCTCGTTCGCGCTGGCCGGCCACAAGGTGACCGAGCTCGGGTTGCTTCCGACCCCAGCGATCCAGTACAACGTTCCCCGGCTGGGAGCGGACCTTGGCGTCGTCGTCACGGCATCGCACAACCCGCCCGAATTCAACGGGCTCAAGTGCATCGCGAGTGACGGCCTCGAAGTCGCCCGCGACTTCGAAGAACGTATCGAAGCGGCGGTCGACCGCGGGGCCCGGTCGACGGTCGGCTTCGACCGGATCGGCGACGTGGTCCACGAACCGGGAGGCGCGCGACGGTACCTCGATGGAATCCGGGCTCAGGTCGACGTGGCCCGGATCGGGAAGCGGCGCTTTTCCCTCGTGCTCGACTGTGGGAACGGTGCGTCCGTGCCGACGAGCCCGGCCCTCGTTCGCTCGCTCGGCTGTCGAGGGATGACCCTCAATGCTCACGTGGACGGCACGTTTCCGGGCCACCTTTCAGAACCGACGGCCGCCAATCTCACGGACCTCCAGCGGGCCGTCCCGGCGTCCGGAGCGGAATTCGGTGTCGCGCACGACGGCGACGCCGACCGGGCCGTGTTCGTGGAGGCCTCGGGTCGGTACGTCCCGGGGGAGGAGATGCTCACGTTGCTCGCCCGGGACGCGGTCGAGCGCCATCCCGGGAGCACTGTCGTCATCCCGGTCTCCGCCTCGCAATCGGTCGAGGATGCGATCTGGCCGTTCGGGGGAACGGTCGTCTACACTCGCATCGGCTCCCCCACCGTCACCCGTGAGATGAAGGCCCGAGGCGCCGTCTTCGGCGGCGAGGACAACGGAGGCCACGTCTTCCCGGCGCTCCACTACGCACGGGACGGTGCGATGACCCTGGCCGCGGTCCTCGACCTACTCGCCCGTCGAGAGACCGACCTGGCGTCGCTCCTCAAGGAACTCCCTCGGTACACCGTCGTGAAGGAGAAGGTCGGCTGCCCGGTGGCCCTTCGGGAGCAGGTCGTTCGACGCCTCGTCGAGCGCTTCACGGCGGACAGTGAGAAGGTCGTGACCCTCGACGGGGTGAAGGCCTACCGACCCGGCGGCTGGGTCCTCCTGCGGCCGTCGGGAACGGAACCGCTCTTCCGCGTCTTCGCCGAGTCCAAGGACCCGGCCCGCGCTCGCGCTCTGGCCGACGAGGGCCTCGCGGCCGTGCGCGCCGCCCTCGAAGAGCTCGGCGAGAAGCACTGACGGCCGCGCACCGGCAGCGGCGCTGCTCCGCTCACCTCACGAATGGGCCAATCACGAGGATTCCCAAAAGGAGCAGGAGGAGTACCGTGAACGTGATGGCCGCCATGGCCCGCTCTCCCACCTTCGCGAAGAAGTACAGGCCCGACACCACGCGAAGGATCGGCGTCGCGACGAGGACGATGAGTCCGAGCGTCAGCACGGCGCTCACGGACCCCGTCGCGAGTCCCGAGCCGAGCCCCGCGACGCTGATGTAGTTCAGGATCGGGTTGTTCGAGAGAACAGCGGACGACGTCATGCCGGGGTTCACGAGGACGTAGACGACCACCCCACCGCCGAGGATCGCGAGGGCGACGATGAGCCCGAGACGCAGGACGAGCGTCATCCGCGCGTACGCCTCGGGAGGCAGCGGGCGCACCGGGGCGGGGCCGGACGCCAACGCGGGAGCGACACTCATGGAAGTCCGAACCCCCGAAGGACCATCTCGATCGCGAGCGCCGCCACGACCGGTAGGAACAGGAGGCGAACGGTCCGGTTCCGTAGGCCGGGGAGCACCCGGCTCCCGAGGTAGGCCCCGAGCGAGGTTCCGATCGCGACCGGCGCGGCGACGATCGGGTTCACGTAGCCGGCGGCGAGCATGACCCCCGCGCCCGCCGCCGCCGTGACCCCGATCATGAAGTTGCTCGTGGCGGTGGAGACCTTCATCGGAAGGTTGAGGAACCGCTCAAGAGCGAGCACCTTGAACACACCGCCCCCGATCCCGAACATCCCCGAAACGATGCCGGCCCCGAACATCACGCCCATCGCGGGGGTGGTCCGAGCGGCCTGGTAGGTGACGTCCTGGTCGAGGGCGTTGTCGTGGTAGCTCCCGGTGAGACCGAGGTACCGGGACCGGGCATCCTGCGGCTGCGGGGTCGGGAGTTCGATGTGCCGGCGCGCGAGGCTCCCTGGGATGATCGCGAACAGCACAATCCCGAAAGCGACCAAAAGGGCGGATTCGAGATTGGCGTGCGTGATCAGAACCGTGGCCGTAGCCCCGACGAGGGCTCCCGGGACGGTGGCGATCTCGAGGAACATCCCGATGCGGATGTCGCTCAGGCGGTCCCGGACGTACGCCGCGCCGGTCGCTGAGGAGGTCGCGAGGATCGTGACGAAGCCCGTGCCGATCGCAATCGGCACGGAGGCGCCGAAGAAGACGATCAGGAGGGGGATCACCACCACGCCGCCGCCCAATCCGGTCAGCGACCCGACCAGGCCCGCGGCGATCCCCAACAGGATGATGAGGACGACAAACAGCGCGAGGTCCACGGCCGCCTACAGTCGGCCCATCGGAAAAGCCCGGCGTCACAGGGGGATGACGCCGGGACCGGGCCGACCCACCTTCCCGGCAATCTCTCCGAATCCGTCCTGCCGTTCAGTCGACCTTCAGCCATCGGGCGGAGACGACGTAGCCGATCACCGCCATGGCGAGGGCGAAAACGGCAAGGTAGCCGAGGTTCCACCAGTCGACCGCGGTTCCCAGCAGGAAGGCGCGCCCGAGCTCGGCGGAGAACGTGATCGGGTTGCTGTTCGAAATCGCCTGCATCCACGGGGGGAACGCGCTGCTCGGGAAGAGCGAGGCGCTCGCGAACATCAGCGGCATGGTGATGAAGTTCGCAACGACGCCTGGGGTCTGCCAATCGGTCGAGGGAGCGGTGATGGCGAGGAAGAGGCAGGCGAACCCGAACGCGAGCAGAAACAGGGCGGTAATCCACCCGGCCCATTCGACCGCCGAGAGCGGGTAGCGGACTCCGAAGACGTACGCGGCCACGACCATCACGGGCACCTGGATCAGGCCCCGCGAGGCGGCGCCGAGAGACTTCGACAAGAAGATCGTCTGCTTCGAAGTGGGCGTGATGAGAATCCGCTTCATGAAACCGAACCGCTTGTCCTGGATCGAGCTCATCGACCCGAACATGCCGACGGAGAGCATCGACGTCGAGAGCGTCCCCGGGAGCAGGAACGCAAAGTAGTTGCCCGTCCCGAACCGGCCCGAGGCGGCGGCGATGTTGGTGAAGCTCGAGCCGAAAAAAGCGAGCCACATGAAGGGCGAGACCAGAGTAATGAGAACCACGAACGGGTTGCGGAAGACCCGCAACACCTCCCGGGCATAGAGGCCCCAGAGCTGGGTCCTCATGCGCGGGCCCTCCGCATCTGCGCGTAGAACTTCCGGATGTCGTGCATCGGCTCTTCCTCACCGATGCGATGACCGGTCAGCTGCAAGAACACGGTCTCGAGACTCGGCTTCTCGACGCTGACCCGGCGGATCTCGTTCGTCTGCACCCGCGCGAACAGCTTCGGGAGGAACTCCTCGGAGGAAGCGACCTCGATGATCCAGTCGTTCCCCTGGGCGCGGACGCCCTGGACCCCCGGGATGCTCGAAAGCATCGTGGCCTCGACCGGCTGAGCCGTCTCGAGCTGCACCACATCGGACTTGACCCGCGCTTTCAGTTCCGACGGGGTGCCTTCGGCGACGATCCTCCCCCGGTCGATGATGGCGATGCGGTCGCAGAGTGCGTCGGCCTCCTCGATGTAGTGGGTCGTCAGGAGGACCGTGACCCCGAATTCCTTGTGGATGCCGGTGACGATGTCCCAGAGCATCCGGCGGGTCGCGACGTCGAGTCCGATCGTCGGCTCGTCCATGAAGATCACGGACGGCTGATGGAGCAGGGCGAGCGCGATCTCGAGTTTCTTGCGCATCCCGGTCGAGTACTTGCTCACCTTGTCGGTCTTCCGGTCCGCGAGGCCGAAGTACTCGAGGAGGTACTGCGCTCGCTCTTCCCAGCCCGGAATGCCTCCTTCCAGCTCCGCCTGGAGCCAAAGGTTCTCCCACGCCGAGAAGTCGTCTTCGAGAATCACCTCCGCAGCAACCCACCCGATCCGGGCACGGACCTTGAGCGACTCCTTGCGCACGTCGAACCCGGCCACCGAGGCGGAACCGGAGGTGATGTCGCTGATGCCGGTCAGGACCTTGATGAGCGTGGTCTTCCCCGCCCCGTTCGGTCCCATGAGGCCGAAGACGGTCCCTCCCTCGATCGAGAGGTTGACCTTGTCGAGCGCGAGTACCCCGTGGGCGTTTCCGTACCGCTTCGAGAGGTCCTTGACGACGATCGCGGGGGGATTCATGGGCGAGGCCTCCGCGAAGCACGTTTACTGTCCGACGCGGTTCGACCGGTGCCGAGTCGCTCCTCCGCCGCGCGAAGTTCGGCGAGCACGTGGTCGCGGAGCGGACGCCCGCCGATCTGCAAGGAGGAGTTGCGGCTCAACTGCGCTTCGAGACTGTCGAGGTTGCGTCGCAACCGTTGCAGGAGGAAGGTCGAATCGTCCGGGGCGCCCACCACCTCAGCCCAGAGGAGGCTGAGGTCGGGCCCGGAGCCCGTGTGGGCAAAGCGCTCCTTGCGGACCTTTCCAAGGAAGCGGCGACCCGCGGGAGTGATCCGGTATTCGCGCCTTCGGCCGACCCCATGTACCTTGGCGAGTCCCCGGTCGGTGAGCCGCTGAAGTGCCGGATAGACCGCTCCGGGTCCGGGACGCCAGGCTCCCCCGGTTCTCTCGGCAATCCGGCCGGCCAGCGAGTAACCGTAGACCGCACCGTCCCTTTCCATGCATGTCAGCGCGTACAGACCTACCAATCGAGGCGGCATCGAACCCCCACGTTAGATAGATGAATGAATCGATATCGATATATTGCGCTATCGGCAACTGGAGCTCACTTCGTGCGGCGATCGGACCCGATGGCCCCAGCCCACACCCAAGCAGCGGATCGTTCGGACCCCCCGAATCCCGGTCTCCGGCACGTTATATGTCGGACCGTGGTCGGTCGGCCGTGCCCGATACCGAGAAGCCGGCCCTGCGTCCTCTGACCCGCGCGGAGCAACGGGTCATCCTGCACAAGGGGACGGAGCCCCCTTTCACGGGGGAGTACGAGCACAAGTTCGAACCCGGTATTTACGAGTGCAAGCAGTGCGGCGCTCCCCTCTATCGGTCCGACGACAAATTCGAGGCGCACTGTGGATGGCCCGCGTTCGACCAGGAGATTCCCGGCGCGGTTCGACGTCTGCCCGATGCCGACGGAGAACGCGTCGAGATCCAGTGCGCGCGGTGCGGCGGCCACCTCGGCCATGTGTTCGAAGGAGAACGGTTCACGCCCCGGAACACGCGGCACTGCGTGAACTCGATCTCCCTTCGGTTCCAGCCGAAGTAACGGACGAGACCCTCTTGGGGGTGCGTTTCCCCGCCGGGACCGCCGAATCGAGTTCTGCGCATTGGCCAGAAGCATTCTAAACCAGTGCGCCCCGTGGTCCACCGATGCCGTCGTTACTTCATCCATGCCACGGTTGCGGCCACAAGACGATGGACGAGTGCTGGACGGTCGCCCAACGGCTGCTCTCCGGGCATCGGCGCCTCTGTCTCGAATGCCACGATGAGTGCCTTCCTCGGAACGAGGGGCCGGGTCCGCGGCCACCGATCCGCCCATAGATCGGTCGGGCCGAGGGAGGGTCCGCGCCCTCGTGGTTCCACCCTTCGCCCCCGGTCCGCAACCTCGGAACCAGTTGGTGGCGTGGGTGCCAGCTGACGCCCCTGGTGTTCGCGACGGTTTATGTGCTCGCGCCGCGGTGAACGTTCGAATCCATGCCGAAGGTGGAGATCATCGCAAACGAGAACGGACCCGACCTCGTAATGGTGGACGGCAAGATGGCGATGGCCCTGTGCCGCTGCGGACACTCGGGGCACAAACCGATGTGCGACGGCAGTCACAAGGCGGCCGGCTTCCACGCGGAGAAGGTCCAGCTCACGGTCGTCGGTTGAGTTCCGGCGGCGCGCCGGGGAACCCCCGACGCGACTTGCGGTCGTAGTTCAGCTTCAACGAGACGATCGTCAGCGCCAAGACGAGCGTCACGCCGTTCGCCGCGATCACCGGGATCGAGTTGATCAGGACGCCGTAGACCAACCAGACGAAAGTTCCCAGCGCGAAGAGGAGGAACGTGGTCAGCGAGATCTGGCCCGCGCTCTTGAGCCGCCAGACCTTGACGACCTGAGGAACGAACGCACCGGTCGTGCAGACCGCCGCGACCGACCCGACGAGCGTCGGCGCCCAGGAGGGGATGTCCATCGGGCCTGGTGCAGAATCGCCCGCGGAAGAATCTGTCGGCGCGCCGGACCGTCAGGCGGGTACCAGAACCCGGAGGGCTCCTGCCACCACCTCGTAGCGCGCCGGAAGGTGTCCCACGATGTCGCCGTCGGCCTCCACGAGCTCGGCGGGGCTATCGGACCGAATGACGAAGGAACGTACTTTCCACGTCCGGACCTCGGGCATCGTCAGGTGGGTCCCTGCCCGGAAGCGCCGCAGGCCCGTCAGCAGCCGAAGGCGGCCGACGGGTTCCACGAACACCACATCGAGAACCCCGTCGGACGGATTCGCCAGGGGCGAGGTCAGCATCCCGCTTCCCGAGTACCGTCCGTTCGTGACCAGGAGGTTCATCGCCTCGGCCGATTCCGCAGGCCGGTCATCGCTCTCGAGGGAGTAGCGGTGCGGATGGGCCCGCAGGAGCTCGCGCAACGCCGCCCGAACGTACGCCCTCTGGTCCGCCGGTCGGGGGCTCCGTGCCACTCGGTCGACCACCCGGGCGCCGAATCCGAGGTAGGACTGGTTGAGCCAGTAGGCGGATCGCACGGGCGTCTCTCCGAGGAAGGTAAGCCGCCCGACATCGATCGTGAGCACGCGCGTGTTCTCGAGCGCGCGAATCGCCTCGAACGGGTCCAACGGGATCCCGATCCCGCGGGCGAAATCGTTGCCGCTTCCGAGCGGGATGAAGCCGAGCGTAGGTCGCTCGGCCGGCGAACGGGTCGAATCGAGGAGCGCATCGACCACCTGGTGGAGCGAGCCGTCACCGCCCGCGACCCAGATCTGGTCGACGGCCTCCGAGAGAAGCTCTGCGACGGCCCGCCGCTCGTCTCCGGCTCGCTGGGTCGGGCGAAGGCGCGCCCCCGGATACCGGCGTTGAAGCTCGGAAACCACACGTCTCCACCGCCCGGGATCCTTGGTCCGGCCGGCGACGGGGTTCGCCACAATGCCGATGCGAAGCGGAGCCGACTCAGTCATGAACCACCGCACCCAGACCGGAGTACTCGCGGTCTCGATGTTCCCGGTACGACCGCACGAGGGCGTCCCGCTCGAGCGGTGACAATCTCCGAACCTCGGCGAAGATGCCTGCGGTCTCTTCGAGGACCTTCTCGAATCCGGGCTCCCGTCGGTTCAGAGCGTGCAGGCGACGGTCCACGAGGTCGTCGAGCGACTCGGCTTGCTCCGTGTCAAGCGCCTGGGCGGCCCGGCGTCGGAGCTCGTCCCAATCCTGCGCCCGTGGTTCTCGGGCGAGCCGGGCCACGAGCTCGGTACCCCCGGAGAGTGGTGTCGGGCCCTTTGAATTCGTCCGGGCCACGGGGGTCCGTCCCGGTTTCGGTCGACCCGAGGGCTGGCTTCGAACGACGGGCAGCAGTCTCACGGCTCGGTGTGCCATCGCTCGATGGGTGGTGAGTTTTCCCCCCGCCACCGCGATTCGACCGCTCGGGTCGAACGCCTCCACATCCTCGCGCGAAAGCTCGGAGGTGTTCGATGCGGTGGCCGCCAACAGGGGTCGCACTCCAGCGTAGACGTCCACCAGATCGGCCGGCGAGAACGGGACCGCCGGAAACCCCGCTCGGAGCGTCTGAAAGAGATAATCCATGTCGGGAGGCTCGGCCCGAACCCGAGCTGGGTCTCCCGAGAACGCGGTATCGGTGGTCCCTACGAGGAGCAATGAGCCCGCGGGCAACACAAAGGTGGGCCGCTCGTCTGGGCCGGGAAGGACCACGGCGACGTCGATCGGGAGCTTCTCTCGTCGAAACACCAGGTGAATCCCTTTCGAGGGCATGATGCGCGGCGCGTTCTGCGACAACAGCGGCACGCGGCCCATCCACGCCCCCGTGGCGTCGGCCACCCAGCGGCTTCGGATCGAAAACTCTCGCCCCGACAGCACATCCCGAGCCAGAACGCGAAAACCGCCTCCTCCCTCGGTCCCGGCGCCGACAGCCTCTACGTGGTTCACCACCACGGCGCCCGCGCGCGCGGCGGATTCCACGCGGTACAGCGTCAGCGCGACGTCATCGACGATCGCTTCCCAGTACAGGACCCCGCCCCGAAGTCCCTCCGAAGCGAGTTGCGGGACGAGGTTGAGCGTCTCGGACCGGCCGAGGATCGATCGCGGTCCTAAGCGGTGGCTTCCGGCGAGACGCTCGTAGAGCCAAGTCCCGAATCGGTTCTTGAGTCGGGTCGAAAGCGGGCCCGAGAGCGGAAGGAGGAACGGCACCGGGTGGACCCACGTTGGGTCGAGTTCCGTGAGAAGATGGGACCGTTCTCGCAACGCTTCCCGTACGAGACCTACCTTTCCCTGGGCGAGGTATCGGAGGCCCCCGTGCAGGAGCTTCGAGGTGTGACCTGACGCTCCCACAGCGAAGTCGTCCCGTTCGATCAGTGCCACCGAGAGGCCGCGGGCGGCGGCCTCCTCGGCGACCGCGGAGCCCGTGATCCCCCCACCCACCACCAGGAGGTCGAATCGCGCAGATTCGAGCCGTTCGAGACGCTCGGCGCGGGAAGGATGTGCGCCTACCGTGGGCTGGGAGTTGACCTGATCGAGCGACGAGGGATTCATCGTTCAGGGTTCCGGGAGCGTCTTGCCGGGATTCATGATTCCGTTCGGGTCCCACCGTGCCTTGAGGGTCCGAAGCTCTTCGAGCCTCGCCGGGGGGATCGACCGGGCTGCCCACGGGCGGTGATATCGCCCGATCCCGTGGTGATGGCTGACCGTGCCTCCGGCCGCGACCACCGCCTCTGCGGTCGCCTGCTTGAACTCCCGCCACGCCGCCTCCTCCTCCCCCTCCTTCTGGGGAGCGATGACCGTGAAGTAGAGGGCCGTCCCGTCGATCACGGGATGGGAGAGATGGGTGCCGACGTACGCGTTGACCGCCCTCGTCGATGCCCAGGCGCGGACCGATTCTTCCGCAGCCCGCTTCACTTCCTGAACCGCCGACCAAGCCACGAACGTCTCGAATGTCTCTACGAACCATCCGCGCTCGACGAGGTCGTCACGAAGGTAGGGAGTCCGGAAGCGGGACCGTTCCCACGCTCGGCCGACCGCCGGGGGGAGCCACGCAGCCCGATGCTCCCGGCGTTCGGAGCGGAAGTTCCGACCGCCCAGGCGGACCTCGGCGGCACTCCCCTCATATGAGGTGATCAGCAGGCACGAAGCCCGTGCTCCGGCGCTGTGATAGCCGAGAACCGCGGCGGCCAGTCGGCGCCACAGCTCACGACCGCCACCTGCCTCCCAACCACTCTCCGCCAGGGTGAGGTCGGTCTCCTCGCCGTCCGACAACCGGGCCACGGCAGGAACGGGAGTTCTCGAGACCAGACGTCGCATCGCATCGACCCCCGCCGGCCAGCTCGGGTAGAGAGCGCTGAACCAATGGGTCGCCTCCGGGAGCGACTCCACCCGCAGCGTCGCTTCCGAGAGGATGCCGAGAGTCCCTTCGCTGCCCGGGACGACCGATCCCGGGTCCGGCCCCTCCGTGGGCCGCTCGGTACGCTCCCACCGAAAGGTCCCGCGGGGAGTCACGATGGTGAAAGCTTCCAGTCGGTCTGAGGGGGTCCCGTACCGAGTCGATGCCTGCCCGAACGACCGGGCCGCGATCCACCCCCCCAACGCCGACCGTTCGAACGACTGGGGGAAGTGGCCCAAGGTAAGTCCCGCGCGACGAAGTTGCGCTTCGAGGTCGGGCCCGAGCGTCCCCGCGCCGAAGGTCGCGAGATGCGCTTCGGCCCGGATGACGCCGGGACGCGACAGACGGCGGTCCGAGACGACCATGACGGCGCGATGACCATCCCGCAGCGCGTCGAGGCCGCCCACCACCGACGTGCCACCACTTCGGGGGACGAGGGCCACCCGCTCGATGTCGGCCCACCGTACCAGGGCCTGAAGCTCTTCGAGCGAATCCGGCTCGACCACGACATCGGCGACGTCGGGCAGCGTCGCCGCCCGGAGCCGCACGAGGTCCAGGTACGACCCGCCGGCGGAAGCCGAAAGGCGCGACCATTCGTCGGTCAGGATGGCGCCTCGGGTCACGAGGCCCTTGAGAAGTTCGAAATCCTCCCCCGAAAGCCGAGGGGCGGGGAGATTCGTCGAGGGTCGCCGTCTCTCTTCGGAAACGGGAGGGCTGCCTCCAGCGCGGCGCGAGAGGTACGCCAGGACCCGCACGCGACCTTCCTCCGGATAACGGAGTTGAGGGTCTCCCCAGCGCCACGGAACCCCCTGCTCGCTCGGGGAACCGGCCACTCTGGTTCGACGGGTTGCCGGCGCTTAAGCCTGCCCTTCCGCCGCATCTTGAGGGTCGTGCTACCCGGCCGACCTTCGAGATTGCTAGGTGGTCCGCGAGAGGGCGCGCGCTGTGCGGCCCTAGCTTGATGTAGGCACTTCCCGCCTCAACTTCCTCCATGGAAACTGGGACCGGCCTCGCCGTACCTCCCCCGGCGGGCGGGGAGGGTCGCCGCTCGAGTACAGCGACTCAAGGGTGGCTCGCGTTCTTTCGAACGCACCCGATTCTCTGCCTGGCCATCCTCACCCCCGGGATCCCCGAGTACCTCTCCACCTCGAGTCCGGTGTTGAATCTCGTTGTCAACCCCGGCTGGTTTTTCCTCCAGCTCGCCATCAACGTTGGCCAATACACGGCGGGCGCCCTGCTGATCCGAGAAGCGGTCTTGCGATGGCACAAGGGATGGGGCTCGACCTTCCTCCTGGGTTTGGCCTACGGGGTCACGGAAGAAGGGTTAGGGGACAACACCCTGTTCAATTCGAACCACGGAGCGGACGGCTTTCTCGGCTCGTTCGGTCGATTCCATGGTGTGAACTGGGTCTGGTCGACGGGAGTGCTTTCGTTCCACGTGATCTATTCGATTGGCCTTCCCATCCTTCTCCTGGGATTGGCGCTCCCTGAGACGCGTGGCCGTCCTCTGATTGGACGACGGGGAACTCTGGTGGCCTTCCTCACGCTGATCGCATCCACATCGATCGAGTCGTTGATCGTGTATCGGAGCTTCCACTTCTGGATGGGCCTCCCACTGCTCCTCGCAAGCCTCGCCGTCATTTCCGGCCTCGTCGCGTCGGCCTACCTTCTTCCCGCGGGGTTCTGGCGTCCCTCCGGAAGCGACTCCTCGCTTACGCCGTGGAAGGTGGGGGTCCTAGGATTCAGCCTGTTCCCCGTGCTCTTCCTGCTTGAGTACGGGGTCCCCTTGTTGGGGGTCCCGGCGGCCGTAATCATCGCGGTCGAGGTGGCAATTCTCCTACTCGTACTCGAGGTACTTCGTCGGGGGGTGGGTCGGGTTCGGAACGAGTACCTCCTGGTCAACCTCGCGGGCGGATTCCTCCTTTGGCAATCGGTCTTCGGCCTCCTATTGACCGTGCCAATATTCTACACCGTCCCCCTGGTCGTTCTCGTCATCTGGTTCATTCTGCGGCTTCGTCGCGCGTATCGACCGGCCGTCCCAAACGTCCCCCCTCCGGGGGCATTCGGCACTTGACGGCGAGTACCACACTCAACCGGATGCGATGGGGTGCATCCGCCCGATGCACAGCGGAATCGGTGCCTCGGGTTAGAAAGTGGGCGGAACCGATGAGGTCTGTTCGAAGAGCAGTCCGCCCGGAGAGAACGGCCCCGAATCTCCGGGCAGGTAGACGGACCACGTTCCCTGTCCGGTGGTCATCGGTAGGACGTACGTCCATGAAATCGTGAGATTCGTCCCGCCCGGTGGTCCCCACGGATAGTCCTGCGGGAAGGACGCCGGGATGATCTCCTGACTACCGTTCAAGAGGTGGATCGGAACGCCGAAATCGATCGTCGTAGCCTTTAGGGTTATCGCCAGCCCGAACAGCTGACCATGCTCGTTGAACGGTCCAGGGCTCGCGCCTATCGCTTGGAGGGCCGGCGGATCATCCCACCCGACACTGGTCGCATTAGCGACCCAACTGAAGGTGGCGAGGGGAGTCGAACCGTAGGTAGCATTGACCACCGCCGAAGGGAGCCCGCAGGCGGTGAACTGGAGAGGCACGTCCAACCGCTGGCCCACTCCCGCCGGCGCGGGCTGAGTGATGGGCCCACTGCAACCCGAAAGGCCGGGGACCGCACCCCCGAAGCCGGGGGCGAGCGAGACCCCTCGGCAGGGGGCATTGGAGCCCCAACCGAACGCCACGCTGGAGTTCTCGTCGTGGAGCGTCCAGTTCACCGCGTTGAAGTCCATCACGCTCGTGTTCAGCGGAAGCTCGCTGTACGAACCCCACGCACTACTGCTGGAGGAGTTGAACACCGTCAGCTCGTAGAAACTGAAGTTCACGAACCCTCCGGGAGGAGCGAGGGCGAACGCGTCCGGCGAGGCTATCCATCCGCTCGAGCCGATCACCGGCCCCACCGTGCAAACCAGGTGGGTCGCTCCCACGCCGAGCACGAGAGCCGGAATCAAGAGGCCCACGGCAACCCCCCACACCAGCCCGCGCACCCGTGGCCTGCTCGCTCGTCTCACGGGGAACCCCTCGAGATCCACGACCGGACCACGGCACGCCGTCGCACATCTTTTTCGTTTCGTGCGAGGCCTTCGTGAGTGAGGAATCGCGGGTAGGCCTCCGGCCCTCGGGGGGATGGGGTTAGAAGGGGCGGACTCCCTTCGAGAGAACGGTTGCGGGTGGTCAGAGCGGTAGTGTCGGCCGCCGCTCCGATCGCCGGCGCTAGTACTCGCCCGAAAGCCGCTTGGCCGCGGTGAAGTTGATCAACGGTCCGCTCAGCAGATTCGAGTTGCTGACGAACGCGAGCGACCCATCCTCGAGCTTGATCACGGTCGTGACGAGCCCGAAGCTCACGATCGTGCCCTTCACGCCGCTGAACTGCACCAGGTCTCCCATCCGCACATACCGATGCTGGAGGAGAATGATCCCCGAGACCAGATTCTGAAGAGTCGTCGTCAGGGCGAGGGTGACTGCGATTCCCGCGATGGCCGAGAAGGTGAGCGTCGAGAGGAAACTGATAGAACCAACGGTCAGGAAGAGACCAAAGGCGGCGAGGCCGGCCCATGCGACGGTGATTAGGATCCGGAGCCCGCGAACTTTGGCCGGAGTGCCACCGCGACGCTTCGCCCGATCTCCAGCCCATTTGGTGATGAGGGGTCCGACGATTACGGGAACGACGATGAGACAGACTATTTCCAGAACGAACTGGTCGTCGAGGACTGCCACGGCGAACTCTCCGGTCTCCGCTGTAGTTCACCGCTGGCTATTTCAGGACTCCTCAGTGCGGAGCAACCATGACGGCCACCGTGCGTGACGACACTTCTGCCCCCGATCCGGCGGAGTCTCACATGACACCGATTCCGGGCGTTCGCGAGGTGCGCCGATGTTTGGTCGTCGGTGCGAATGTGAATACTCCGATCAGTGCCCCGCAGGAACTCCGGAGTCCAGGGCGCGCAATTCTAGGACAAGTCCTTCCTTGTCCATGAACGCGCGATAGGCCCGGACGGGAGCCTCCGCGGGTCCCCTCAGGACTTTTCCCGTTTCAACGTCGAAGACCGAGCCATGCCAAGGGCACTCGACGCGGTGCTCCGTCAGCTCACCCTCCTCCAAGGGCCCCCCTTGGTGGCTGCATATCGCGCCGATGGCGAACAGCGAGCCTCGGACGTTGAACACCGCGACCGGCTCGCCGTCGGCGTCGACTTGGGCGACCTTGCCCTCGGGAGGTGGGGTGAACCCTCTGATCAGGACTCTCGACCGGGGTCCGGGCTGCATGCGGGAGCGATGAAATCGTCCCTTAAGCGGTTTCGGAGCCAGCGCCTCGGGACCGACCAGCTCTCGTGCATGCTCACCTTTCTTCGCCGGCAGATCCGCAGGCGAGGCTGCTAGGGGGCGGGTTCGTCCCCGGACGTCATCGCGTTGAAATCCTTGTGTGGACCCTCGAAAGAGGTACCCGGGGATTTGTCAGCTCACCGCTTTCTTCACGAGAGCAGCAATCCTCGCTTCATCGGCGGAGGACAGCTCGGTGAGGGCATACGTGACTGGCCACATGTGGCCCTCGTCGAGGTGCGCTTCGTCGCTGAAGCCGAGGGTCCCGTACCTCGCCTTGAACTTGCCGGCGTTTTGGTACCAGCATACGATCTGGCCCTCCCTTGAGTAGGCGGGCATGCCGTACCACGTTCTCGGAACGAGATCCGGAGCTGCCCCTTTGATGATCGTGTGAAGCCGCTCGCCCAGGGCGCGATCCTCTTGAGGCATGGCCGCGATCTTCGCGAGGACTTCCTGCTCCCCGTTCTGCCCGGGCCGCGAGCGCGCCCGTAGCTCTTTGGCCCGTTCCCTCATCGCCGCTCGTTCGTCGTCCGTGAATCCCCTAGCGCCTTTCTTGGCGGGCATGTTGGGCCCTCGGATTGCTCGTCGCTACTAAACCGCTTGGGACACGAAACCCCGATCATCTCGCGGATCGCTGGGCCTTCGATCAGCGAGGGCAATCGCACCACCGGCGCGAACTGTCACGCCAGACGGCGAGAGGAGAGTAGTTCTAACTCGCTTTCATCGAATTCAGGACGTTCCGCAACTGCTACGACGGTTTACTTCTCAATGGCAACAGATCTTGCCAATTATACGATTCCCCGGGATTTCCGCTAGGTGCCCGACTTCCCACGGGCGGGAGCCCGCGCGGTTCGACGAGCGATGGCCATCACTTCCCGGGATATCTCGTCGGTCGCATCGGACGCCAGCGGGACCGCCACGTCGAGGATGACGGAGGGGTGCGCGGAAACTACCTCGCATCCGTGGCGGACGCCGGCTGGAAAGTAGAACGAGTCGCCTCCTCGGACGGTCTTGGGCTCTCCTCCGACCCGAAACACACATCGGCCCGACAGCACGACTCCGAGCTCGGCGAAGGGGTGTTCGTGCTCCTCGAACCTGCGGCCGGATTCTAGGCGGTAGAGATGGATTGCCGACCCGCTCCCTTCGACCATTCGACGCACCCACACACCGTCCGCCAAGGACTCCCAGCGTCCCAAGCCGCTCTGGCTTTCAGGAGACCGAGGCTTCCCACGGTTCATGACCCAAGGAACGGATTCGGCGAGATAATCCTACCCGCGTACTCGCCGCTGGAGCGATTCTCGCAGGAGCGGGGGCATCCGTCCCGCCATTTGGGGGCGAATGTTTGTAGGAGCGATTGCACGCTTCATGGGGATCGCGGGCCCACATCGGTTGCAAGTCAGGCCTCATTCCACGCGTTCTGAACTTTCCCGTGATGGGGTGGCCATACTTCGCCATTGGGAGATCTGTGAGCCTCCCTAAGTAGCGCTACGACGTACATGGTCGAGCCGACAATGGCTTGGGTCCCGAATCCTGTTCCTGCGGGGGTAGGAGCGTATAGCCACGGAGAGCAGCCCGAGAATCCTCCGGAAAACTACGTCTCACCAGTTCCGGACGAGAAGGCGGCGCCTCGGCGGGGGGATCGCGTTGGCCTGGTGGTTTTCGCAATAATCGTGGCCGTGGTGGCAGTCACGGCGACCATGCTCACACTTACGTTCTTCGTTTCGAGGGACTATCCCGAACAATTCACGCTCATCCTCTATGCCGGGAATGGCTGGAACGAAACGGCCTGCATCTCGACCGCTTCGGCCTCAGGAGAGCCCAGTTCGACGACTGTGTCGTTCTCTTGGGCGTCGAGCAACGGAGCTCCTGTTCAGCTCATGATTCTGACAAACCCGGGGTCCGGGGGACCCCAGAGTTTCACTTACGACGCCACCGCGGTGTCGGGTTCCGGTTCGACCGTTGCGACCGGCGGCCCGTACTTCGACGAGTTCTACTTGGAATTCGTGGCGTCTGGCGCTCCGGTGCTGCCTCCGTTCGTCAATATCTCAGTTTCGTACGCCGCACACGGTCATTTCTTCGGCGGTCCCTACATTCCCGGGTTTTGCGGGGGCGCCATCTAAGCTCTACGAGTGCAAGACTCGTTGCAACCACCGTAATGAACGCCTTTGGTCAGAAACTTCATCGAGCGATACGTTCTGAGAGGGCCGCTTAATGTAGCACTGAGCGTTTGGCGCTGGAGCGCTTATGCCGACCCGAAAGGAGTGGCGGACCGCTTTTCTGGTCGGGCTGTTTCTCTTTGGGCCCGGGCTCGAACGGTATCTGAGAGAACAAGCCGAGAGCCAGCGGAACGAGCTTTGGGCACAATTCTACAGAGGGCTCGCCGGAATCGTTCACAAAGCAGGGACGGATCCTGATCGGGCGATGGAGTTGGCAGACCAGCTTTACGATCGGCTCTGGGGTGAGCCGCCGCGCCGTCGTCGACTCTCCTCCGGACGGGCTAGGTAAGCGTCCAGCGTCCGCTGAATTGGGGGAAGTCGGTCGATTCTCCTCAGTCCAGCCTGAACGAATGGCCGTGACTGGCGGCCACCCCTAGGAACCAGCCCGGCGTTTAGTGAGACAACATACATCGAGCCACAAGAGGCGCAAGTGACCCTCTGTTTGTCCAAGTGGATTGGATGGTGACACTTGGTGCAGGCCCTCGTCGCGCGCTCTGCAAAAGGAAGGAGCGCGGCAACCACCTCGGGGTTCTTCAGGATGGTGGGTGGAACGATCCGTGCCGCAATCCACTTCGCAATCTGATCGACCTCCATCTCACCCTTCGCCACGTGAATAGCGAAGTGGACCTCGTCACCTGGGTCTCGGGACCACATGATGTAACCATTCACTCCCAGGAGAATAAACGCGGCCGAGATCCCTGTCCGTTTCTGGCCATCCAAGAATGGGTGGTACAACAGAATCGAGTGCAGCAGTGAAGCCGCTTTGTCGACTATCGTGGGAAACGGGTCATGTCCAGGAATTGGCGACTGGAATGCCGTCTCAAGAGCTGCCTCCACTCGACCACGATGCATGACTCCAGTGTAGCCTCCAAACGTCGCGATCATGTCGTCGTGGATTCGGAGGATATCCTGGACCGTGAGCCAAAGCAGGGGGCTTGCAGGCGTCGAGGCAATCAGCTTTGACAATTGGCGATATGGGATTAGAGGGTTACTTGTTCGTTCGTTGAGCGGGTAGGGTTTCGCGTCAAGCTCCTCGAATCGAATCTCCTTACCGAGGAGTTCAAGGACTGGACTCCATGCCATTTTCGACAACTCAATCATTCTGTCGAGCTGCGTTGGGCGGCCCGGGCCCCTGAATGCGAGGTGGTAGACCGGATGTCGAGGGACAGCCACATCCGGCCATCCAAGAGCTCCTCAATAGGATTCGTTCCCGCGGCGGGGCAGTCCTGTGCCCATGCTTGGTTGCCCAACGGGCGACCTAAGGAGATGAAGGGTGTCCAGCTCGAAGGGGTAGTTGGGAATCATGGTGGCGGGAAAAGTCGAGGCAGATTCGAGAAATGTCTCTAACTGCTGCGCGCATTCGCTGAAGGCTATATTCGGGCGGGTTTGAAATCCGTAAGCATTCTATTACCGGAGTCGCTCCTGGGTCGAGTACATGCCCGACGATCCCAACGAGAGCCTCGAAGACCGCCTAGTACGCTGGCTTGACCAAGAGGGTCTGACACATCGCCGGTCTGAGGCTTCAGGAACGAGATTCAATCTTGAAGTTCGGAGCCAGACAGGTCTCTTGTACAATGTCGGCCAGCGCTCGGCGCCGAGCGACGCGATTGTTGTTTCGGGATCGATTCTTCTCCCAGATAGTCTCAGAAGACTCTTGGAGAAGTCGACCCGCCGGAGGCGAGAGTCTTTCCTCCAGGACCTCCGGTTTGAGCTGCTTCTCGCGGGACATTCGTTCCAGTTCCTCCCCGCTGAAGGCACTCCAAACCAGATCGCTGTGGCAGCGCAGATTTGGGAGGATGGCTTGACGAAAGATGCCTTCATGCGTGTCATGCAGCAAGTTGTCAACGGGCTCATTCTGATCGTGTGGTCCGCGGAAGAGGGAGCGGGTTACCTCTCCCAGTCTCGCAAGGCCAGGCGACCACGAACGAAGGAATAGCTCCCACCGAGAGATGGCGCTTCCGCCAGAACTGGT
>CAZCNZ010000153.1:0-9256 GCA_964500245.1 uncultured Thermoplasmatales archaeon
TGACCGACTTCGAGGACAAGATCGACCGAAGGGCGGCGGAGCTCGGGCTGACGTGGCGCGGTTTGGCCCGTCGCGAGGAGTACGGGTTCTTTCGGGACCTTCACGACTTCGGCATCCTGACGCCGCACGACCGGCCCCGGGCGAGCGATTTCGCTCCGCAGATCGTCCGCGTCGCGGAGGCGCTCGCGAAGACCGGCCGGGTCCGTCGCGAGGGGGACCTCTGGATCTACTCTCCGCCGGAGCATCCCGACACCGTCAACTTCCCGACCGACTCCGAGCTCTCGCGCCACGCGGTCGAGGAGCTGGACCACCCGTTTCCTCGCCGGGAGGGCGCGCTCGGCGAGTTCGTGATCTGGAAGCGGCAAGACCCGCCCCTGCCCTCCTGGAAGAGCCGATGGGGCTGGGGCTCGCCCGGCTGGCACCTCGAGTGCTACGC
This sequence comes from uncultured Thermoplasmatales archaeon, assembly GCA_964500245.1. Classification (GTDB taxonomy): domain Archaea; phylum Thermoplasmatota; class Thermoplasmata; order Lutacidiplasmatales; family UBA184; genus Lutacidiplasma. Next base: position 437 of record CAZCNZ010000153.1, read on the forward strand.
GATGGCCCGCCGGATCCTCGACATCCCGGTCGACTTGCACGGCGGGGGACTCGACCTGATTTATCCACATCACCACGCGGAGAACGAGATCGCCCTCGCCCTGGACGGCCAGCCGTTCAGCCGGATGTTCATCCACACCGCGTTCGTTCTCCAGGATGGGGCCAAGATGTCGAAATCGACCGGCAACCTGATCTCCTTGCGCGCCGCCCTTCGCCGATCGAGCCCGGGCGGCCTGCGCTGGTACCTCCTCTCGACCCCGTACCGCGTGCGCCTCGAGTGGAACGCCCAGGCGCTCGACGTCGCGGACCGCGAATACCACCTCCTCCTCGACCATCTCCGCCGGTGGCTCACCCCAGGGGCGGGGGGTCGTCTTGGTGCCTCGGTCGTCGAGGCGGCCGCCGAAGGCGCTCGCGTCGACCTTTCCGAAGGGCTTGCGGCCGACCGCGTGATCCAGCGGTTGAGGGAGCTCTCGAGCCGGCTGGCGGCGGACCCGAGCGACCGGGTGGCGGCCGGCGAGCGACCGGCCGCGATTCGGGCCCTGCGGGCGGTCGAAGAGAGAATCGGGCTTCCGCTCCGCGGGGTCGCTACAGGCCGGAGCGGTCGACGATCACGCTGAGTCCGTTCCCGCCGCCCATGCACGCCGTGGCGAGGCCGAGGCGGGTGTTCGACCGGACGAGCTCCTGAACGAGTGTGACGACGATCCGGGCGCCGCTCGCGCCGATCGGGTGACCAAGGGCGACCGCGCCTCCGTGCACGTTGAACTGCTCCTCCGTGAATCCGAACGTCCGCTGGACCGCGATCGAGGCGGACGAGAATGCCTCGTTGTGCTCGACCCGGTCGAAGTCCGACGGGGAGAGCCCGACCCGGGCGAGGTGCTTTTTCACGGTCGGGATCGGTGCTTCCATCACGTCGTCCGGGTGGACGCCGCTCTCGCCGGTCGAGTGGATCCACGCGAGCGGCTTCAACCCGCGCCGCTCGACCTCCCGCCGGCTCGCGAGGACGAGGGCGGCCGCGCCGTCCGAGATCTGAGAGGAGTTTCCCGCCGTGAGCACGCCGTCGGCCCCGAACGCGGTGCGGAGTTTCCCGAGCGCCTCGAGCGACGTGTCGGGCCGCGGACACTCGTCGTGGTCGAGCCCTTTGCCCCCGGGGGTCATCGACACCGGCACCGGCACGACCTCGGCCGAGAACGCGCCGTCCCGGATCGCCTCGACCGCCCGGCGGTTGCTTCGAAGCGCGAACGCGTCGACCTCCGCGCGCGTCAGGTGGAAGTGGCGGGCGACGCGCTCGCCGGTGAGTCCCATGATCTCGTGCTCGCCGTAGGCGTCCATCAGCCCGTCCCGCTGCATCGCATCATCGAGGGTGTGCGGACCCGGCTTGCTTCCCCAGCGGAGGCTTCCGGGGAGGAGGTGCGGGGCGTTCGACATGCTCTCCATGCCTCCGACCAGCACCCGGTCGAACTCGCCGGCCCGGATCACCGCGAAGCCGAGGTTGATCGCCTTGAGGCCCGAACCGCAGACCATGTTGATGGTGGCCGCCCCGGAACTGTCGGGAATCCCGACACCCCGCTGCACCTGCCGGGCGGGGTTCTGGCCGACCCCCGCCTGGAGCCCGTTCCCGAAGAGGACCTCCTCGATCTCCTCCGGGCGGAGGCCCGAGCGCTCCACCGCCACCCGGGCGGCATGGGCCCCCAACGCCGGAGCAGGAACGGTTCGCAGGGAGCCTCCCAAGTGGCCGATCGGCGTCCGCGTGGCCGACAAAATCGCGACGGAGAGCTCGGAAGGAGCGCTCATGAGGAAGCGACCGAGCAGGCCATTAAGAGGCTGTCGCGTCGGCCCTTCACGCGAGGCGGCGCACGAGCCGCCACGAGGGATTTCTAGTCCTCTTCCACCCGCGGAGCGAGCAGATATCGCCCTTCGCCCCGGCCCGCGCTCATCGCGAACTCGATCTTGAGCGGGTACTCGTTCCCGACGTGGAGGGTGGTCTCCTCCGCGGCGATCGACTTCACCATCGCCGAGAAGAAGTCGAGCGGGTACATGCTCTTCACCGGCTCCTTCACGTCGAGCCGGGTGAGCGAATCCTTCGGGATCCTAAGGTCGAGACGGTCGGTGTCGCCCTCGGAGTGCATCGTGAACGCGTCCGGCTCGAGGGAGAGCGTGACGTGGTCGGTGAAGCTCTCGCTCCCCCGGATCCCCTGGCGCATGTCCTCGGTCTTCACCGTGACGCTCGCGGGCGGGTTGACGTTCGGAACCTTGGGGTCGGTGATCCCCGCCGGGTCGACAATCGCCATCTGACGCGTGAGGCGGCCGACCGCGGCCACCAGTCGGTTCTTCCCGTCAAATTGGAGGTCGATGATGTCGCCCGGCTTCGAAAGCCGCAGGACTTCCTTGAGCTTCTCGACATCCACTCCAATCTCGGTGGTCTCGCCCGTGAATTCCTCGAAAACCCCCTTCTGGAGCTTGAGCACGAGCATGGCGACGTGGGAGGGGTCGACGGCCTTCGCCTCGAGGCCGTCCTTCGAGATGGTCAGTTTCACCTCACTCACGAGGGTGGAGACGACCTCGACGACCTCCCGGAGGTTTTCCATCTTGACGCGAAGTTTGAACATCCAAAGCCTCGGCGCGACACATCGGTCCCCTCTAAAAAGGTTGCCGCGATAGAGCCCCCTCCGTAAGCCGTTTCCCCGCCGGTTCTCTGGACCTCCCCGTGACCGAACTCGCCTTCTTGGCCGACCCGTCCGCCGCGTACGTCCGGTCGTTTCGTGCCCACATCACGGCGCTCCCTCCGGGCGCGGTCGTCCTCGACCGGACGTTCTTCTACCCCACGGGGGGAGGGCAGCCGAACGACCGGGGGAAGCTCGGAGTTCCCGGGGAGGAGGCGGCCGAGGTGGTCGATGTCACCAAATCCGGCTCGTCGGTGATGCACCGCGTCCGAGCGAGCCCCGGCGTGCTGCGGACCCTTTCGGTCGGAGCCGAGGTGGAAGGAGTCCTCGACTGGGATCGTCGCTACCGCCACATGCGACTTCACACCGGTCAGCACCTACTGAGCGCCCGGATCTTCGCCCGCACCCGCCTGAGGACGCGGAAGGCGCTGCTCGCAGGCTCCGGCGCGAACCTGGACCTGGAAGGCACCCTCCCCGCACAGGTCGTTCCCCTTCTCGCCGAGGACCTCGAAGAGGCCCTCACGCATCCGCGGCCAGTGACGCTGCGCCATATCTCACGAGCGGAGTGGGACCGCAACCCGTACGCCGAGCGGTCGGGACTGGTGCCACTGCCCGCACACGTTGACCCGGTCCGGGTCGTGGAGATCGAGGCTTCGGACGTCTGCCCCTGCGGCGGGACACACCTTCGGTCGACCGGGGAGATCGGGCGGGTGCACCTCCGACCGCCCGTGCCCTCGGTCGGCGGCGACCGGATCGGCTTCAGCCTGGAGGCGCCTTCGCTCCCCACTCCGCCCGAGTGATCCCGTACACTCGGAAATCGTGCCACCGGCCGTGGTGGAACAGAGCGGAACGCAGGGTTCCCTCGAGACGGAACCCCAATCCCTCGAGGAGCCGGTACGACGCGATGTTCTCGACGTCGCAGGTGGCCCCGACCCTCTCGAGCGCCTCCGTCGCGAAGAGGTGGTCGGTGAGCAGGTGGACGGCCTCCCGGCCGAATCCCTTCCCGCGCGCCGCCCGGTCCCCGAGGATGTACCAGACGTCCGTGTACTCGAGCACCGGATGGGCCCGATAGTAGCCGACGACCCCCACCACTTTCCCCTCGTCCTTGCGCTCGATCGCGAATCGGGGAGCGAGCGACGTCGGGTCGCCGGCGGCCGACGCGACCGCGGAAGAGAACCCGTCGAACGTGTCCACCGAGAACCGGTCGAACGGTGCGACCGTCTCGGGGTCGTTGTACCAGGCGAAGACGGAGGAGTAGTCGGAAGGGGCGAGCGGCCGGAGGCGGACCCGGGTTCCTTCGAGAACCGTCATCCCGCCTCAGCCGGCGGAGGTCCTTCGAGGGCTCGGGGCGGACGGGGCCTCGTCGGAGGCGGCCATGGACGCCGGCTCGGGGGAGAGCTCGACCGAGCTGCCGTCACCCTCCTCGCCCCGGCGGTACTCGAGCGCCTTGCGGTGCCCGCTCGGAGTGAGCGAGAAGACGTGCTTCGGCTCCGAGTATCCCACGACGTACTGGGTACGGCGGTAGATCATCCGTCCGATCTCAAGGACGCGGAGCGCCTGCTTGACCTCGTTCAGGTCCTCGTTCGCGAACTTCCGAAGGATCCCGAACTCGGTGGTCCATTGCGAGGCCTCGAACCGGATCTGCTGGCCGCGGTGCTCCAGCAAATGCAGGAGGAGCAGGCGTTCCAGACGGTCGAGGTCCTCTGCCGGCATAGAAGGGTTCGAGGAATGGAGCTCAGGAAATGGTGGTGATCTCGTAGTTGACGTCGAGGCCTTTCAGACGGTCGTGCATCTCCGTCATCAGCTTGATGACGTCCTCGATCGCCGCTTTGTCCTTCCACTTGTAGACGAAATCGTGCATTCCCATGGACTCCTCGAAACCGAGGCCGTGCATGGCCTCCACGACCTTCATGGGGTTCGCGCCCTCGGAGTGAAACGTCATCCGGACGTAAGTGCGCATGCGCGGCCCCCTCGGGTCAGACGACCGTCCGTGTTTAGGCGAGACTTCACTTATATATGCTTCTCCAACTCCAACCGACCCGATGAGAACCTCCTCACGGGACGGGCCCGCGGTGGTCACCGGTGGGGCAGGCGCAATCGGCTCCGTGCTGGTTCGCTCGCTCCTCGAGCGTGCGAGCGAAGTGCGGGTGATCGACAACCTCTCGAGCGGTCGGCGCGAGCACCTCACGCCATCGCGCACCGGCAAGGAGGCGCGCCTCGTCGTCGCGGACCTCAAGCAGCCGGAGAGCTACGCGGAAGAGTTCCGGGGCGCGTCCACGGTGTGGCATCTCGCCACGACGGCGGACATCCGTAGGGGACTCGCCGAGCCGGGGCTCGACCTCGAAGAGGGGACCCGGACGACGTTCCACGTCCTCGAGGCGATGCGGCGCCACGACGTTCCCTCGATCGCGTTCTCCTCTTCGAGCGTGGTCTACGGGCGCCCGACCGTATTTCCCACTCCCGAAGAGTATGGTCCGCTCCAGCCGGAGTCGCTCTACGGAGCCGCGAAACTGGCGGCGGAAGGGCTGCTCTCTGCCTATGCCCATTCGTACGGATTGACGGCGCACATCTTCCGGTTCGCGAACGTGATCGGGCCCAACATGACGCACGGGATCCTTCCCGACTTCTTCGAGAAGTTGCGACGCGACCCGACCCGTCTCGAGATACTGGGGGACGGCCGCCAGGCCAAGAGCTACCTGCGGACGGAAGATTGTGTCGAGGGGATGTTCCTCGCGACCGACGGAACCCACGAGCCGGTCAACCTGTTCAACCTCGGGAACACGGACCAGATCTCCGCGCGGGAAATCGGAGAGAAGGTGGTGGTCGCGCACGGGGGGAAGGCCCGCATCGAGTTTACGGGCGGCGAGCGAGGGTGGGCCGGGGATGTCCCGCTCCAACTGCTCGCGATCCGACGGATTCAGGCGCTCGGCTGGAAGCCGCGCTGGAACAGCGCAGAGGCGGTCGACCAGACCATCCATGAGATGCTCGGCGCCCGTCATGCCGGCGCGGGCGGCGGTCGACGAATCTAGGGGTCCGCGGGGGGTCCCGCAACGGATCGATAGACCTTCAGGTGCTCTTCCACGATCCGAGGCCAGGCGAATCGCTGCTCGGCGGTGGCGCGAGCCTTCTCCCCCATCGAACGGCGCATGCCATCGTCCGCGACCAGCTGGGACGCCCGCTCTCGGAGAGCGGCGATGAAGCGCGCGGGGTCCGCGTCGGGAACCGACCAGCCGGTGGTCCCATCCTCCACCACGCCCTCGACCGCTGGCCCCCCAAGGACGGGAAGCCCGGCCGCTAGGGCCTCGAGCACGGTCGCGGAGAGCACTTCGACCGCGCTCGGGTGCACGAGAAAGTCGCTCTCCGCGTAGAGACGAACGAGCTCGGACTCCGGCACCTCACCGAGCAGCTCCACCGAGTCCCCCGCCGCCCGCACGGTGTGCGCGTACTCGGCAGAAGGGGTGGGCCCGACGATCCTCAGCTGGACCCCGAGTCCTCGGAGCGCGCTGGCGGCCCACTCCCACCGTTTGAACGGGAGCACCACCCCGACGCCGAGGGCGTACCGACCCGAACGGCGCGACCAGTCCGGCGTGAACCGGGCGCTGTCCACTCCGAAAGGAATCACCGAGACCGGGGGCAGCGGCGGTCGGACCGTCGCGGCCATCGTCCGGGCGAGCTGCGGGGTCAGCGCTACCACGGCGGACGCATGACGCACCGCCCGACGCTCGAGCCAGTACCCCCATCGATGCGTCCATCGTTCGCGGTAGAACCAGTGCCGGGAGTGGGAGGTGTACACGAAGGGATACCCTCCCCAGGCGAGGCGGTTCGCGACCACCGGAGTGTGAGCGTGCAGAACGTCGTAACGTCGCCCCTTCAGGAGGCGGGGAAGCTCCCACGCGAACGGGTACTCGTCGCGCATCCGCCGGTGGCGGACCTGGTTCACCACCTCCGCCTCGTGGCCCGCCGCCACCAGCGCGGATTGCAGGTCGGCGAGGATCCGCTCGACGGCCCCGTAGCCGGTCGGAGGTATCGGCTGGACCCCCCCTCCGATCAGGAGAATTCGCACGGCCTCCCGAGGCCCCCTCGAGATTAAGGTCTTGACGCCTTGGAGGCCGAGGAGGCTGGCCCTCCCGAACCGGAGGGGATGCAGGACCATGGGCACCATCTGCGTCGAGGTCGCGGTCCGCGACGACCCCCGTCTCGTCGACGCGCTCGCGTCGCTCGACCAGCAGGAGCGCCGACCGGACCGGGTTCTGGTCGCGGCCGCCCCCGATACTCCGAATTCGCTCATCGAGGCGGTGCGACAGCGATTTCCCAAACTTCCGGTCGAGGTCCGCCGATTTCGCGGGGGTGTGGTGGACGCCCGGGCCGCGAGCCTCTCCGGCCTCGGTGAGACGATCATCGCGTTCCTCGACTCGGACGAGCAAGCGCCGCCCGGATGGCTGGGCTGCCTGGCGGCACCGATCGAGAACGGGACAGCGGACTTCACCGGTGGGCCGACACGGCCGCTCCGCCCTCCTCAGCGGTCAATCGAACGGTACTCGGTTCTCCTGGAGGAGTCGATCTACGCGGACCTCGTGCCGCGACGGGTCGAGTACCTGCCGCTCCAGAACACGGCGTGGCGAACGGAGGCCCTCCACCGGCTTGGCTTCGACCCGCGAATTCCGTTCGCAGAGGACCATGACCTCGAGACCCGGGCCGCCCGGGCCGGTCTCGTCGGAGCGTTCCTTCCGGAGGCGTGGGTGTACCATGACGGGGCGACGGAAACGAGCTTTCTCCGGTGGCTCCGAAAGCGGTACCGCTACCTCCTCGCGATGGCGATGTCGATGCTGAAGAACGGCGAACTCGCGGCACGGCTCTCCGAACATCGTCGACCGGTGGCTCACCCGCTCCGCTATGTCGAGGCGATGCTGAAGCCCCTCGCGCTGATCCACGGCTGGGTCCGCTGGCACCGGGTCGCTTCGCGCCCCGAGCGCTCGGGCTAGGCGACCGCTGACCGCACTTCGTCCCCGATCGCGAACCGGGCCGTCCGGTGACGGAGGCGGTCCCTCCTCTCGAGAAAACCTTATCCCGCGTCCCGGTTCGGCGGGGCGATGTCTCCCGAGGCCCACCACGGCTCCGCCGCCAAGGTCACCGAGAAGGGCGACCTGGTCCGCCTGGAGTACGACCTTTGGACGGAAATCGGCGGCAAGACCGAATTGCTCGACACGACGCACGAGGAACTCGCCCAGAAGGAGGACGCCAAGACGGAGGGGCGGACCTGGGGACCGAGGCCCCACGAAATCGGCGGGGAGTACTTTCCTCCCGGGGTCGAGAACTCGCTGGTCGGCGTTGCGGTAGGGGAGGAGATCGCCAGGGAGTTCGCCCCTGCGGACGCCTTCGGCGAACGGGACCCCAACCTGATCGAGCTATTCTCGATGCACGAAATCCAGCGTCTCCCTGAGATGCGACGCGAGGACGCCCACCTCGATATCGGGACCACCGTGACGATCGAGGGCCGCCGGGGCCGAGTGGTCTCGCTCACCGCCGCCCGGGTACGCGTGGACTTCAACCCGCCGTTCGCCGGCCGAAAGGTCCGGGGAACGTTCAAGGTGCTCGAACGGATCACCGACCCCACGGAACAGGCGCTCGCGGTGATCGAACTCCAGTACGGTCGGTCTTCGGAGTTCCACGTGGAGGTCCACGAGAAGTCGGTGACGCTCAAGGTCCCGGACCGCACGAAGTTCGACATCGCTTGGATGGCCTCGAAGCCCCGGGTGATCGACCGCCTCCGCACCCATCTTCACCCCCAGTCGATTCGGGTCGTGGAGGAGTACGTGACGCCGGCCCCGGAGAAGAAGGAGCCCGCCGAGGCGGCCAAGCCGGCCCCGACCGAGAAGACGGCCGAGGCTGCCCCCGCGACCACGCCGGCCCCCGCGCCGTCGGAGGCCGCCCCCAAGCCCAAGACCACGAAAGGGTCGCATTCGGGCGCCAAACCCGCTGCCGGGACGAGCGACGCTTAGACGCAAGACGCCCCGGGGCCTACGGGAACGAACGACGGCCTCTTGAAGGTCGGCCGTTCTCCGACCTTCCATGTCGGCTACGCCGCCTCCTACCGCTCCCTCCCGACTGTTCTTGGTGCTGACGTTCGGCGTGGCGGCAGCCGTGGGCGTCGCGATCGCCTA
>CAZCNZ010000154.1:0-8351 GCA_964500245.1 uncultured Thermoplasmatales archaeon
ACGGGACGGAACCCGCGGCCCGCCCTCTCGGCCGCCGCGGCGGTGGAGCATTTCCAGAGCTGGATGCTGATCCACGACGACATCATCGACCACGCGGAGGAACGGCGTGGAGGACCGTCCGTCCACCGAGAGCTGGCGCAGGCCCACCGCCGGGACCGTTGGGGGGGCTCAAGCGAGGATTACGGCGTGGGGATCGGCATCACGCTCGGTGACCTCGAGGAACCGTACACCGTTGAGTCGATCCTGGCGGTCCCTGCTGCGCCGGCCGCTCGCTTGGCCGCGCTCGCCGAGTACGTCCGAATGACGCGGTTGACCGCATTCGGTCAATTGCTCGACATCCGTACCGGGGCGCTCGACCCGGGAACCGTTCGCGAACAGGACGTCCTCGCCGTCCATCGCTACAAGTCGGCCATCTACACGGTGGTTTCCCCGCTCAAGATCGGAGCATTGCTGGGGGGGAGCCGTCTCTCGCGTCTCGAGGACATCGAAAAGTTCGGTACGAGCATCGGTATCGCCTTCCAGCTGCGCGACGACATCCTCGGGGCCGGGTTCGATGCCGGACAGTCGGGGAAGAGCTCGAACGACCTGGTCGAGGGGAAACGGACGCTGCTCGTCGTCAAGGCGTGGCAGAACGGTTCCGAGACCGACCGGGCTCGGCTGGCTCGCGTCCTCGGCAATTCCCAAGCGACTCCGGAGGACGTCGATCGGGCGCGTGACGTGATCCGGGAGACCGGGAGTCTCGCGTATTCGGAGAAACGGATCGACGAACTCTCCCGAGCGGCACTGCGGACGCTCGATGCGAGCCGGAGCATACCGGCCCGGGGGAAACCGCTCCTCCGGGAAGTGGCGGACCGCTTGGTCCGTCGTAAATCGTGAGTGGGGAGCTGGACTAGCTCTCGGATTCGGACGAAGTCGAGCCACTCGGCGGCGCCGCGACCGCCCCTGCCGTCTGGAGGGCCTGCGAAAGCTCCTGCTGCATCGCGGTGTACCGCTCCTTGAGGTGGTTCTCCTGACGCTCGACCGCCTTCAGGCGCACCTCCGAGGTCTCCTTGTCCTCGGTCAGAAGGTCTTCGACTTCCTTGCGGTTCTTCGCGCGGACAAGCAGCCCACCAATCGGACGGTAGACGACGACGTCCTCGGGCAGGGTCTTCAGTTCCTCGAGAGTGTGCGTGACCTCGCGGAGCTTGAGGTCGACCTGGAGCCGCTGCTGCTGGACCGCCCCCAGTTCCTGCTGAAGACGCTGGAACTGACGGATGTCGTTCTGGAGTTTGGCGGGGAGCGCCACGGGTGGGGGGGACCGGTCGTCCAACATAAGCGCTTCGGGAGTCGAAGTCCCGCCCCTCGTCACTCGGGCTTACGGGCGGTCTTTGCCGTGGCCAGGGAAAGGTGCACCCATCCCAGGTAGGTGTTCAGGGCGGCCCTCATGGCGCCCGAATCCCGGGCGGAGATCGAAAGCTCGAGCGAGCCCCCCCGACCCCGCTTGAGTTCGGCGTGCGCACGGGGAACCTCTCGAGCCGCTTCCGGTCGAAGCGCCTGCTCGATCCAATCGGCGACCGTCGGGTCGTCGACCCGGACTTCCACAGTGGCGGTCCACGGCCACTCCGATTCCGTCATTTCGAAAGGCGGCGGTCGAGCGCGGCCACGATGCGGTCGGTTTTGGCGGCCGCGGCCCGGACATAGGCCGATGGGTCGAGCAGCTCGTCGATCTCGGCGGGAGAGAGGTGGGAGCGAACAGTCGGGTTCGCCTTGGCGCGGTCGACGATCGGCGGCCCCTTCGCGAGGTCGGCCGTGAGCGTCCGCAGGAGCTCGTGGGCGTCGGACCGAGCGAGTCCTTTCGAGGTGAGGGCGAGCATCAAGTTCTCGGTCATCGACCCGCCAGCGGAGCGGTCGAGCTCGGCGGCCATCCGACCGGCGTCCACGCGCAGGCCCCGAAACACCTCCGCGAGCTTCGTGAGGTAGTCGTCGGTCAGCACGATCGCGTGCGGCAGCACGATCCGCTCGTTCGCGGAGTTCGCGAGGTCTCGCTCGTGCCACTGGACCATGTTCTCGAGCGGCGGCTGAGCGAACGCCCGCACGAGTCGGGCGAGGCTGGTCACGTTCTCCGAGACCATCGGGTTCCGCTTCTGGGCCATGGTCGAGCTGCCGACCTGGTGCGCCTCGTCAAACGGCTCGGAGACTTCTCCGATTTCGGTCCGCTGGAGGTTGCGGACCTCCGTCGCGAGCCGCTCGGCTGTCCCAGCGACGAGCGCAAGGAAGTTCGTGAACTCGGCGATCCGGTCCCGGCCGACGATCTGCGTGGGCGCCTCATCCGCCGTGAGCCCAAGGCGGGCCATCACGAGCGCTTCGAGTTCGGCCGACTTGTCCCCAAAACCCGCGCCGGTTCCGACCGCCCCCGCCATCTTTCCCACGGCGAGCCGCGGGAGGAGTTCGTCCAGCCGGTCGCGGTGCCGACTGACCTCGGCCGCCGCGACGGCGACCTTGTAGCCGAAGCTGATCGGCACTCCGTGCTGGCCGTGCGTCCGACCCACCTCCGGGGTCGCCCGGTGCTTTCGCGCGAGGTCCACCAGCGTTCGCGCAAGCTGGGTGAGATCGTCGCGCAGAATCCCGGCGCTCTCCTTGAGTTCGAGCGCCTGGGCGGTATCGGTGATGTCGGCACTCGTTGCCCCAAAGTGCACCCAGCGACCGGCGGGCCCCGCTGCCTCAGCGAGGGCCCGGGTGATCGCCATCACGTCATGCCGCAAGGACCGTTCGAGTTCGTCCACCCGCGCGAGCGAAACGTGCGTCACGTCGGCGGTGCGGTCGATGGTGCCCGCGGCATCGGCCGGGATCATGCCGAGTTCCGCCTCGGACGCAGCGAGTGCCGCTTCCACGCGGAGCGCCCGCTGAAGGCGAGCGCCCCGGGAAAAGAGGTTGCGGACGGATTCGCGTCCGTAACGAAACTCGAGGGGGCAGAAAAGGGACTCCTCCTCGTCTGTCACGCCCCGAGAGCGGCCGCAGGGTATATAGGCATATTCCGGCGGCGCCCCGAGAACCCCCGTGGAGCCGGGTCTACCGCCGAACTATTCATCCCCGACCGGGATGCCCGGATGAGTGCCGATGGCAGGTATCCTGGTCGCTCTCGGAGGGAACGCCCTTCACCGGGCGGGTGGAAGCGGCTCCTGGGACGAGGCCCGGACCCAGATGCGCCAGGCGGTCACGGTCCTCGCGGAGGTCGCCGCCGGAGGCGAAGTACTCGTCCTCTCGCACGGTAACGGACCCCAGGTGGGCGCGCTCCTCCGTCAGAACGAGCTCGCGGCTCGAGAGATCCCGCCCCGGCCGATGGACGTCCTCGGCGCCGAGACCCAGGGCCAGATCGGCTACCTTCTTCAGACCGAACTGACCCCGGCGCTCCTTCGACGTGGGGTCCGTCGATCGGTGCTCACGGTCATCAGCCGCACCGAAGTCTCCGCGGACGACCCCGCGTTCACGCACCCCTCGAAGCCGGTCGGCCGATACTACCCGGAGGACGAGGCCCGGGTCCTTCGGAAGCAGTACGGCTGGGCGATGCAGTACGACGGCGCACGCGGTGGTTGGAGAAGGATTGTTCCGTCCCCTCGACCGGTGCGGTGGCTCGAGGGAGCGGCGATTCGATCGCTGCTCGAATCCAATCTGGGTTCCAGCTGGATTCCCGTGGTGGCGGGAGGTGGCGGAATCCCGGTCGTTCGAAAGCCGGACGGCACCTTTGAGGGGGTCGAAGCGGTCATCGACAAGGACCTTGCCGCGTCCCTTGTCGCGCGCGAGCTCGGTGTCAACACGCTCGCGGTCGTGACCGACGTGCCCGGGGCCGCGGTCTCCTTCGGCAAGCGCGGCGAGCGATGGCTCACCCAGGTCTCGCGGCGAGAGCTTACGGAGTACTTCCGACGGGGAGAGTTCGGCGAAGGGTCGATGGGTCCGAAGGTCGCAGCCGGCCTCGAATTCCTCGAGGGTGGGGGACACCGGTTCGTCATCACCGACATCCCATCTCTTGCAAGGGCCCTGCGCGGTGAAGCTGGGACTCGGGTCGAGGCCTAGCGGACAGAACGTCGCAGGGATCGGACCAGCGCATCGACGCCGCTCCCGTACTGGAGGGCCTTCTTGGGCCGTCCGGCGAGCTGGGGAGGTAGCCCTCGGCTCATCGCCCATTCTCGGAGGAACTGCTTGGGATGTGCTCCCGGGAGTCTAAGGTCGATGGGGACCCGCCGGACCGCCTCTTCGAAGGATGGGCTGAGGTACGGGGCCACAATGGACTTGCCCACCACTTCGGCCAGGCGCGCGGTCCGGGGCCAGTCGTCCTCTCGCAGTCGGGTCATGTCCTCGAGTGATCGTTGTTCCGCATCCTCTGCCGAGAGGTTGCGGTAGTGCGCGTAGCCGAGGAACAGCTCGTCCGCGCCCTGGCCGCAGACCAGGCCGGTGGGGGGGGCGCGCTCCATCGCGAGCGCAAGGGATAGGAGGACCACCCGCGGGACGTGAGGGAGGCCCTCGAGTTCGCTCGAGAATCGTCGTTCGGCATCCGCTACGACATTGGAGTCAATCGGAAGGCTAACCCAAGGCAAACCCAACCGCTCGGCCCCCACCTTCCCGGCTCGGAGGTCGGGACTGGCGTCGCGACCGAGGGTGCAGAGCACGACCTCAGGCCGGTCGCGGAGCTCCCATGCGAGGAGCGACGAATCGACCCCGGCCGAGAACAGGACGCCGAGAGGGCCCGTTCCTTGCCGAAGGGGACGAAGGGCCTCGTCGAACGCGGCATCGAGGCGCTCTCGAAAGTCGGCGGGTCCTGCTGTCGCGAGACGCATCGGCCGTGGAGACACGACCTGAGGATGAACCCTTATCGTGCCCGGGGGCTCCGCAGAACGATGGCGGTTGCCGCGGTAGGGGGCTCGGGGTCGCCCCTCGTCCGCCGTGCGCTGTTCGTGGACCGTGATGGGACGCTCAACCCCGACCTTCGATACCTCCGGGACGCCGACCGTCTCGAGTTGTTCCGGGGGGTGGGGAATGCACTGTCGCTCGCCCACGACCATGGATACCTCGTGATCTGCGTGACCAACCAGTCGGGGGTCGAGCGAGGATTCTACTCGCGGGAGGATGTCGAGCGGATCCATCGTCGCCTGAACGAACTGTTGCGCCCTCACCGGGCGCAAGTCGACGGTTTCTACTATTGTCCCCACGCCCCGGAGACTCGATGTGAGTGTCGCAAACCGGGCACCCTGTTGTTCCGACAAGCGCGGGACGAATGGAAGATCGATTTCGCGACCAGTGCGATCGTCGGGGACCGCGACCTGGACGTCGACGCGGGCCGAGAGCTCGGGCTGTTCACCGCGGTCGTGACCACCCCCGGTCACGAGGACGACCCCACCCACCATCTGCTTCGAAACCGTGGCGGAGCGGACGTGAACGCCGGGTCGTTCTCAAGTGCGGTGCTCCGGATTCTCGCCCGCGGCTGACTGTCCGTCCGCCGAGCCGCGCTTCGAAGGCGTTAAACCCACCGCCTGTTGGCGCCCGCGGAGGGGGAGAACGTGCTCCAGGGGCTATCCGCGGTCGTCGGGGTCCTGGTCACGCTTCTCCTGGCCCTGGGGGCGGTCCTCGGCCGCGCCCTGACCCCGTACGCCGGAGCCGTGGCGGCCGCCTTCGGAATCGTGATTGTCCTCTTCGTCGGGTTCCCGTATCTCGCTCTCCTCGTGCTGTTCGTGGCCGCGAGCGCGCTCGCCACGCGCTACCGGTTCGACGACAAGAAGCGCGAGCAGCTCCAGGAAGGCCGGATGGGGGAGCGCGGGGTCTCGAACGTGGTCGCGCACATCGTCCTGCCGACCGGCATCGCGGTCGCGGGCGGAATCACTCCCCCGCTGCTCTCCTCGACCGCGACCCCGCTCCTCTTTGCAAGCGCGCTCGCGTTCGGAGCCTCCGACACGTTCGCGAGCGAGTTCGGGGTCCTCTCGGGCCACGCCAAGAGCATTCTCACGGGGAAGCCCGTCCCCCCCGGCACGAACGGCGGCGTCTCCGCGCTCGGTCATCTTTTCGCCTTCGTCGGCGCCGTCACCACCGCGGTCGTCGGTCTCCTCCTGTTCTGGACATTTCACACGCCGCTCCCCGCCCCGATCCTTTTCGCAACTACCGTGGCCTTGGTCGGGTTCCTCGCGTGCCAGGTGGACTCCGTCCTGGGGGAACTCTTCGAAAACAGCGGACATCTCTCGAAAGGGTCGACGAACCTTCTCGGGATGCTGAGCGCCGTGGCGATGGCGGCGGCCGTTTTGTCGATATCGGGAGCAGCAGTGTGAAGCGGAAAGTCCGCCCATCGTCGGGAAGCCTGGTCCTGCTCTCCGGTGGGATGGATTCGGCCACGTGCCTAGCGCTCGCGAACCAACGTCCCGGTCCGGTACACGCCCTGACGGTTCTCTACGGCCAGCGCCACGCGAAAGAGGTGAGGTCCGCACGCGCCCTCGCCCGTCACTACCGAGTGGCCCGTCACACGGTGGTCCGGCTTCCAATCGGCCCGATGCTCGACTCCTCGCTGACGCACCGCTCGCGAGCCCTTCCTAATCGCTCGCGGCCGGGGGCCCGAATTCCCTCCACGTATGTCCCTGCCCGCAATACCCTCCTGCTCTCCCTCGCGCTCGGCTACGCCGAGAGCCATCGGCTCGCGGCGATTTACGTGGGGGCGAACGCTATCGACTATTCGGGGTATCCGGACTGCCGACCCGAGTACTTCCGGGCGTTCGAGCGCCTCGCCCACCTCGCCACGAAGGCGGGGGTGGAGGAGGGGCAACGCATTCGAATCGAGACACCGCTCCTCCGGCTATCGAAGGCGGACATCGTCCGGCTCGGCGAGCGACTCCGGGTCCCGTGGCAGCTCACCTGGAGCTGCTACGCCGGCGGCCGACGGCCGTGCGGCATCTGCGATGCCTGCCGCCTGCGGCAGAAGGGGTTCGCCGAAGCGGGTCGGGCCGACCCAGTGCGACGCGCCCTTACCTAGCCACGACCGTTCACGCCGATAGCGGCGGGACGGTCGAGGTGCAGAACCCGCACCGCGTCGCCTTGATGGGGATCTGGTTGCAGCAGGCCGGGCACTCTCGTGTCGTGGGGGCAGCCTTCGCCGCTCGAGCCGCCTTTCGCTCCTGAGACTTCTGGTACGGGTAGGCGATGAGGAAGAACACGACCGCCATCAGGATGAAGAAGTTGATGATCGCGCCGAGGAATGCGCCGCCGAGTAGAGAGCTTCCGTTGATGGTCAGAACCCCGAGAGAATTGAAATTGACGTGCCCGGCCGCGCCGATCAGCGGGTTGATGATGTCGTTGACCAAGGCACCGATCAGGGCCACAATCGCCAAACCGACCACGAAGGCGACGGCCATCGAGACCAAGCTCCCCGAGATCAAGAACTTCTTGAAGTCCTCGTAGACTCCCATGGACCCATCCTCGGCGGGAGCGAGCGAATCATCCCTAAAGAACGTATTGTACCCTGAGGCGCCCACCACCCGATGCCCTTCCAATCGCCACGGGAGCGACCGGCAGCACGGCCGAGACGTCTCGCACATCCGCGCGATCAGACCCCGGAGCCCGCCCGGGATTCACCGCCATGGCGTCGTGGGGTCAGTGGGCCGAACTACATCGCGTCGAGCGCGGCGATGCCGAGAAGGTCGAGAGCGTTGCCAAGCGTTTGCCGAACTGCGGCGACGAGGGCAATCCGGCTCGCGCGCTCCTCGCCGGACCGGAGCACGGGGACGGCGTGGTAGAACCGGTTGAACTGGTCGGCGAGTTCGTGCGCGTATCCGGCGAGCGTGTGGACATGCCCCGTCCGAGCGGCGTAGGCGACCGTCCGTGGGAACCGGGAGAGGATCCGAAGGAGGGCTGCCTCCTCGGGATGCGAGAGCCGTTCCGGGTCGAAGGGATACGGCGGCTGAGCGACCTCCCCTTTTCGAAGGACGCTCGAGGCTCGGGCGTACGAGTACTGGAGGAACGGTCCGCTGCGACCCTCGAAGGAGAGCGCGTCCTCCCATCGAAACACCACGGGCTTGTCGGGCGCCGCCCGAACGATATGGTACCGGATCGCCCCCGTGGCGACCGCTTCCGCGATCCGCTCGACGTCGGCGTCGGCGAGGTCTTCCCGTCGGGCCAGCACCTCGGCGCGCGCCCGGTCGACGGCCTCGGCGAGGAGGTGGTCCAGCCACACCGCGGACCCACCACGGGTTGACATTCGACCGCCTTCGGGCACGGTGATGTCTTGGTAGATCACGAACGCCGGCCGGTGAGGTTCGCCCAGCTCCTCGAGCAATGCGTTGAGGCAGCGAGCGTGGAGCTGGTGGTCCTGGCCGAGGACATCGATCACCCTCGCGAACCGG